>CAZOAN010000001.1:0-9774 GCA_964577855.1 Candidatus Woesearchaeota archaeon
TGAGATTTATCCATTAAATAGAGAAGCATAGGTTTTATTTAATTGTTTTGAAAAATCACAATAATGCTTTTAAATAGAATTATTAATTAAAAAGTATGAATAAGGGTTTTGTGCTACAAGCTTGGATGGCTGAATTGCCATGGAAACAACAGAGTGTTATATTTTCTTCTTTGAGAGGACCTGATTTATCTAGACCTATTGCTGTAAAGAAACTCAACAGATGGTTAAGAAGTGTAACACAAAATAATGCAGACCCTTCAACAGAATATATGAAAAAAATAGTTTTACCCAAAATTGAGGACTTAAAAGAAGAAGTTGGATATTGCACTATGCATTATTTTACTCACTTATTACATGCTTTAGAAATAATTGGATACAATCATCCAGATAAATCTGTTAGAGATGTGGGACAGAAATATTATTTTGGGTTAGTTGATTTTGCTCATCTAAATCCAGAAACAAAAGAACAATTGAATAAAAGACTTGAAGATAGAGTTTGAAAGAGAGATATAATTATCGCCTAAGCCTCTAACCTTGTTTTACTATTAATCAACCTTAGTAATATAATCGTAACCTAATTTAGAATAATTGATAACTATATGATTTTACTATGGTAGCTATATTCCCTCAAATTCTACAATCCTTACACTCTCAAACTTACAACTTTAGAAATCCAGTCATGCATACGATAGCTTCATTGATTAAAGAGTCATGCAGGATTATACTCTAAGACTAACAACCTTGCTAATTCCGTCGTGCATCGAAAGCCCGTAAAGATTAGTTGCATTTGTTATTATCTCATCGTTATGTGTTATTACAATATACTGCCCTTTTTGCATGTATTTTCTAAGCAAACCCCCCAGTCTTTCTGAATTCCTCTTATCAAGAGCCGCGTCAATTTCGTCAAGGATGTAGAAGCAGTAAGGGTTAAGTTCCTGTATAGCAAAAATAAGAGAAAGTGCAACCATTGTTTGCTCCCCTCCTGAAAGAGAAGTAACATCAAAATATTTTCCATGTCCTGTCTTCACCAATATTCCAACTCCTCCTTCGAATGGCTCTTTTGTATTTTCAAGCTCGAGGGAAACTTGTCCTTTCGTGCTTATTTGTGAAAAATTCCTTGAAAAAATATCATTCAATTCACTTAAAGTTTTGAGAAAAACTTTTTTCTTCTTCACATCAATATCATGAATTATTCTTAATATGCTTTCTCTTTCCTTTGTTATGCTGTTTGCTTTTTCATTTATTAAATCATACTCTTTCTTTATCTCATCATAAACTTCAAGGGAGCGCATATTTACTGAACCTATTCCTGAAAAGATTTCCTGAATTTTTCCAAGCTTTTCAACAAGGGACTCTCTTGAACCACCTATAAATTCTACATCGGAAAAGTTAAGCATCTCCATTTCAAGATTTTCAATCTCTGCATCAACTTTTGCTTTGTCAATTTTTATGTTATTTATTTCCTGTTCTATATTATAGACAAAATTTTTCTTTATTGAAGAATCCTGCTCATCCTTTCTTATTTTTGATTGTAAAGAGTCTCTTTCTTTTATAAAATTCTGGAATTTTATTATTAATTCTTCTTCTTGCTTTTTTTTCTTTTCAAGAACTTTCTCTTTTTCATCAAACTTTTTTTTAAGAGCAGAAAGCTCTTCTTTTATATCTTCCTCTTCTCTAGAAAGCTGCTTTAAAGAAATCTTTGAACGTTCGTATTCTCTTTGCTTGAAAGATATTTCAGAATTTACATTCTCTTTTGTCCTCAGCGAAATTTCCTGCAACTCAATCCTGGCAGTCTCATATTTTTGCTCAATATTTAGGTTATTCTCAAGCTCCTTTTCAAGATTTATTTTTAATTTTTCTATCTCAGATAATTCTTTTTTTGCTATTATTATTTTATCATTTAGAATTTTTATGCTCTCTTTCTTCTCATTTATATTTGAAATCTTTACTAAATCAAGCTCCCTTTTGGATATGTCAGAATTAAATCTCTCTATTTCTTCTATTAACATTCCTTTCTTATTTCCAATTTGAGTTAATTCTTTGTCTGAATCCTCAAGCTCCTTTTTTAAAGAAGCAACCTTTGGATAAACTTCCTTGTGAATTGTTTCCATATGCCCTTTTGTTATCTTGCTTTTGCAGAGAGGGCATACATCCATTTTTGATATAGTGTCTATAATTTTATTCTGCTTTTCAATTTCATTTTCCTCGGAAAAGGAAATTTTTTCAATTTCAATCTGTCTTTTGTTTAAATTTTCCAAAATCCCTCTTTTTTGCACTAAAGAAGATTTTAATTCTTCAACAATCTCGGGGGAGGTTTTCTTGTCAAAAAGCTGTCCTGAAATTGATTCTATCTGCCTCACTAAAAATGCAGATTCATTATCATAATTTTTAAGAGAATACTTCTTATCCTCAAATTTTTCGCGAATTGATTTTAATTCTGATTTTGTTATATAAAATTTTTTTCTCCTCTCTTCCAATTTTTCAAGTTCATCTCTTTTTGAAAGCATTTCCTTTTCCTTTTTTGTGCTTGAAGGAGCTTCCCTTTGAAGTTCTTTCAATTCAAGTTCACTGTTTCTTATTGCCTCTTGGATTTCTGATTTTTGTTTGGATATTGAGGAAATCTTATTTTCATGATTTTCAATCTTGACATTTAATCCGGCAATTTCTGCTCTTGCGCTAGTTATTTCCTGATTGAGCTTTTCCTGCTCCAGCCCTGTTGAATCCTGAATTTTCTTATTAATAATATTAATTTTTTCCTCAGAATTTTTTATTTCTCCTAACAATTTAGAAATTTCCTGCTTTATCTTTTCTATTTCCTTATTCTTTTTGTTTATTAATCCATAAATCTCTTTGAGATGATTTTTTCTTTTTGTCAAATCAACATGAATTATGCTTGCCTTAAATTTTTTAATGTCCCCTTCTAATTTTTTATATTTTAAAGCCTGCTGTCTTTCTTTCTCGAGATTATTAAGATAAGACGTTCTCTCCCTCAAAATTGAAAACACTTCCTTTTGTTTTTCTTCTGTTTTTCCGAGCTCTTTTAAGGACCTTTCCTTTCGAGATTCGTAAATTGAAATACCTGAAACTTCTTCAATTATCTTTCTTCTCTCTTCTGTATGCATTTTTACAAAATTTTGTATCTCTCCTTGAAGAATTATATTAAATCCATTTGGGTCTATTCCTGCCTGGGCAAGAAGGGAAAGAACTTCCTGCCTTGTTTTTGTCTGATTATTTATCTTGTAAATACTCTGCCCATTTAACCTGACTATTCTTTTTATAGAAATCTCATTTTCTTCTATTGAAAAAGCTTTATCAGAATTGTCAAAGATTAATTCCACGATTGCTTCTTTTGCGTGAGAGACAGCTTTTGTTCCCTGAAAAATGAGATTTTTTGCCTTGGCTGCACGCATAGATTTTATGCTCAATCTTCCCAAAACAAAACATAGTGCATCTGATATGTTCGACTTTCCTGAACCATTTGGACCCAAAATAACATTAATACCTGAAGTGAAAGGGACTTCTGTCTTCCTCGGAAAACTCTTGAAACCATGCATGACTAATTTTTTAATATAAGCCATCCTCAAAATAAGAAATAAAGGTTTTTAAGATTTTCAGGGATTAATTATATCAGCTTCCTCTGGCTAATTTTATTAATTGTTACTCTCCAAGTTTCCCATGTCTTTCTAAATATTCCTGAATGTTCGTGCTTCTGCGCGTTTTTCTCAAGAAATTTTAATGTTGAAGGGTCTGAAGTGTATCCTGAGCCCATTTCATCCCCATAGATTTTTCTAAGATTCTCCATTTCCTTTTCTCTGGCAGATTTTGCAAGTATTGAAGCAGCTGAAACAGAAACATGATTCTTATCTGCTTTGTGCTCGCAAACAATATCAAGATTAGATAAGTTTTCAATTTTAGTTTTCAAAAAATCTTTCCATTGATATATATTTACAGATGGACAATCAATTATAACTTTTATTTTATTGTAACCTTTATTTATTTTATTAATTATTTCGGCTATTTTTATAGCCTCAAGGTGATTTAAGTTTGTTCCGCTGGTTAATTTTTCATCTATTTCTATCGGATGAGTAAGAGCAATTTCAAATGTCTCAGCTTTTTCCCTTATTATTACTGCTAAAAATTCCCTTCTCCTTGGAGTTAATTCCTTGCTGTCTTTTATTCCAAGTTTTTTAAATTCACTTTCAACTGCTTCATCAATCAGGCATCCTGCAAGAATCATAGGGCCTATTACAGGTCCGCGCCCTGCATCATCAATCCCCAAAATAAATTCACCCATAAAATGTCTAAAAGAAATTGGTTTTTAAAAATTGTTGTTGTTAAATTCTCTCTTTAACTATTCTGTAAAGTAATTCTTTTTATATTCATTTCCTTCTTTCAAAGAACAAAGGAGAATTACAGCTATGAAAGCAACAACTGTAAGATACATAAACATAATTGTAGGATTTATATCCCACAACAATCCTGCAATTATTCCTGCAGGAATATTAACTATCCCTATAACAGAATGGAAAAAGCCCATGGAAGTTCCTTTCATTTTCCCAAGCAAATCTGATGCTAGTGCTCTCTGATTTGACTGGGTTATAGCAAGAACAATTCCATAAATAATAAAGGCAAGAATAAGGTAAAATATACTTGAGAAGAAAACCAACCCAAAAGCTAATGCAAAGAATAAGATATAACCTGCCAATAAAACTTTTTTTCTTCCTATTTTATCAGATAATTTTCCAAACGGAATAACAAAAGCAGCATAAGAAACATTGAACAAAGCATACATTCCCAATGCAGCAATTAGACTTCCAGTTATTTCTTTTGCCTTAAGAAGAAGAAACATATTAATTCCAAAATTAGCGAGGGTGAAAACAGAAGTAACAAATATAAAATATTTTAATTTTCCATCGACTTCTTTTATTCCCTGAAAAATACTTTTTGAAGATTTAACAAATTTTTTTTCCTTTACAAAGAATAAAGGAACCAGAGAAAAAATTGCTATTAAAGAAGCTAGAATAATTATTGATTTAAAACCCATATTAAATTTCCAGAATAAAAATAAAATAATTACAATTCCTATTACTCCTCCAAGAGTATCCATCATTTGATGAATTCCAAAATTTCTTCCTCTGTGCCCCCCATAAGAAGCTATCATTGCATCTCTTGGGGCATCTCTTAATTTTCCAAGTCTCTCAAAAGAAACTAAACCCAAAATCAACTGCCAGGAATTAGCTAAAAAAAGCAAAAATCTTGAAATTAATGAAATTAAATATCCAATAAATACAATGGATTTTCTTTTTCCTGTCCTGTCAGAAATCCATCCCCCAATTATTTTAAATAAACTGGCAAGCCCTTCTCTCAACCCACTAAGAGCACCAACAGCAAGTCCAGTCCCTCCGAGAGCAATCACATAGAATGGAAGTATGGGAGTAATCATTTCGCTTGAAATATCATTGAACATACTCGAACTTCCAAGAAGATATATGTTTTTCTTAGAATTATCAACTCTCTTTTTCATGCTAACTGAAAGAAGACATAATTTAAAAATCTTTTATAGTTAGTTTTAAAAGTGTTCATATTTTAGAATCCATATAGCGGGATGGAGCAGCCTGGAGTGCTCGCCGGGCCCATAACCCGGAGGTCGTGTGGTTCAAATCCCACTCCCGCTATTAATCTTTAGATTAATAGTTTACAAAAATTTTAATTTTCAGTGTGCGTTAATTTGTTCAATTCAATTTCTAGAAAAACAGAATGATAGCATGACAAAAATACTGAAAGGGTTTTTAGTCTAGCTAAAAATTATAAAATTTCTCTTACTAACTACATATAAACCCTCCCTTTGTAATTACTAACTACATATTATTATACGAACCTATTTGTCGGCAATATCTTTAAAAATCTTTCCTTTATTACCACTATCTTTAAATACTTAAGACAGGAAATTCTAAAGTCAATTAAATTGATTCCGTCTATAATTAAAATGAAAAGAAGAACACCAACCATTGCGCTTGCCCAAATAAGATATAATCATACTGGAAAGCACAATGTTAGTATAATAAAAAAATACATCAAATTGGCAAGTGAAAAAAGAGCAGATATAGTCTGTTTTCCAGAAACCTGCATAAACAGACCAAAAAAATTACCCCTGGATCACAAACTTATAAAAGAAATACAAGAAGAATGCAAGAATAATTCTATATGGGCAATAATAACAGACTATTTTGTTACGAACAAGAAGATTTACAAGATGGCAATTTTAATTGACAGGAAAGGAAGAATAAAAGGAAAATACAAGAAAATAAATCTTTATGGAGATAATGCGAAAGAAGGGGGCAAGAGAATATTTGTTCATAAAACAGATTTTGGAAAGATTGGAATTGTAATATGTTGGGATTTAGCTTTTCCAAAACTATTCAAAAAAATGAAGAAAGCAGGAGCAGAAATAGTATTTTGTTCTGCTCAATGGTGCTATGAAACCCGCGCCTACAAGGAAGACCCAAGGGGCGGAGAATTAAACTTATTAAAATCAATACTTCTCTCAAGAGCCTTCGAAAATATCAATTTTGTAGCTGTATGCAATCCTGTTACAGAAGAAAGAGATTTAATTTCATATTCTGCAATCTCTTCTCCACACAAAATTTTGGCTGAAATAAAAGACAAAGAAGGCTTATTAACTACAAAACTAGACTTAAATGAAATAAAAAAGTTTTCAAAAATATATCCAGGAAAGGCAAAGTAAAAATAATAATTCAAATCTTTCTCAACACCTTCTTATCAAGCTTAAACAAGATAAGCAAACCAACTATAGCTGATATTCCTGTGAGAATAAATACAAGCTGGAAACTTGTTTTTTCAGCAAGCCAAGCTCCAACTCCTGCTGTAATTGCTGTTCCTATTCCTACAGAAGAAGAATAAATTGAATATTGAAATCCCCTCTTTCCTTTTTCTAAATTAGCAGTGAACAAACTGGACCAGGAAGGATAAGCAAAAGCTGCTCCAACTCCAAATATAAACTCAACAAAATAAATATGAAAAATGTGAGTTGAAAAAATATATCCCAATGGTACCAAGACCATTAAAGCTGTTCCAACCCAAATCATCCATAATCTGTCTTTAGGATTAAATTTGTAAGCAAACAAGAGTTGAAGAACAGACTGAGTTATTAAAAAAATCATGCTTGCAACACCTGCTGCAAAAATTGTTCCTCCAATAAGATTGTCTTTTATAAAAATTGCAAGAATTGGAGCAATCAAACCAAAACCACTGATTACAAAGATGTCTGAGATCATAAGCAGTTTTAAAGTTCTGTTCATTTTCACCTCTTGTTTAACCTTTTATATATATTAAATTTTGAGATTATAAATCTTTTTCCTCTATTCTTTTACTACATTTATAATGAATAATAAAATGATGAAAAAGATTTGTATAAAATTCATAATCATCAAAGTACCCTGTTGAATAAGGGCCTTTCTTGTTACCATCATATCTCTCAATATACTCTTTTTCTACTTCCGAACATGTTGCTGTACCAATGCTCATTAATTTACCTTTATTCAATCTAATCTTATTAATGAATTTTTCTAAATTTTCCTTATCTTCTTCGGGCGAATTTCTTCCTAAAATTGTCTCTATATAATCCTCTTTTATGTTAAATATCTTCCTTAATAGTCTGGATGCTCTCATAATTTTGAAATAGGCACCCTCTTTATAAGAATTTATATCTTCTATTAGCTTTTTGGTATATATATTAAACCGAAAACAATATATTTATAAGTATTTTAGAGTAAATATTTTTATCAATCTTAAGCCGCCTTCGCATAGTGGTATTGCACGAGATTGCTAATCTCGGCCCTTCGGGGCTCGCAGGTCCGATTCCTGCAGGCGGCGTTTTTGTTTTGAATATAAATTCTTATAAATAATTTAATTCTTGAAATAATATGAATCCTGAAGACAGAAAGGGGGATTTAGAAAGAATAACCGAACTAAGTCATATTGTGAATGGGGTTGTATGTTCTTCTCCAACCCCCAACATAGTAAAACTCTTTAGTGAAGATGATATTTACCATAAATTGCCTCAAGAAGTTACAATTTTGGGAGAAACACAAAAACATAAATATTCTTTTTTTAAGAGAATGAAGGCAAAAATTGAGTTATACAATATTTATTCTAAAAGCGAGGACGAGATTATAAAAAAATCTATTATCTGTGAAATAGGTGACCCAAATATTTTTTATGTTATCTGTAATTCTGTCATAACATCTGTTGCTTAGTTCATTGTCGGCGTTCTCACTTCGGTCTTATTGAATGATGAGAAATCATTCTCCAAAGAGATTCAAATTTCTGCCTTATGCCAAAAGAAACAATAGCTGCTTTGCTATCAACTTCACGAACCTCTTTTAATCTTGAAGCCACAAAAATAGAAGGAAGGATTCTTAACACAAAACTTATTAAAAATACTGATAAAATACCCCCCAAACCGAACAATGAAAAAGAAGATATGCTTGAAATCTGCCCTCCTATAAATCCTCCAAAAAATGCTCCAATTGAATTTATAAAACCAAAATAAGTAAAGCACAAAATTATTTTTTGCTTTGTAACAGCATCATAAATAAAATTACTTGATGCAAGATTGAATGCGGCCCATATAAATCCTGAAAACAATTCTATAATAAAAAGATAAGTTATTAAAATTAAAGGAGAAAAATTAACAAGGAAAATTGAAAATATCCAAAGCAAAGGAACAAAGGCAATAAGAAACCCTGATATCTTCATAATCCTAACTGTTCCTATTTTATCAGAGAGTCTTCCTATGAAAGAAAGAAATAAAATAGGAGAAATTAATGCACTTAAATTTATTAGTGTAAAGGACAGATAAGAAAGTTTCAATTCTTTAAGCATATAAACAGAGAAAAATGGTGAAGCTATTGCAACAGCAAACGAAGTTAATGATATAAAAATTACAAATCTTCCAAAATTATTGGAGGGCATCTTTTTTATAAATTGAAAAAAGCTGAAATAAGCTTTATCATCTTTTATTGCCTTTGGCTCATATTGTTTTTTTAAAAAAGAAAAAGATATATATCTTCCAATACAAGCCAAACCAAAAAGTATTACAAAACCAAAAAATATTTGTCCCTTACTAAAATAATCGAGAATAAACCCTGCCGTGAGCATGCTTATAACAAGAACCAAACCATTTATTCTATTTCTTTTTCCGAAATATTCTCCACGATGATCTTCAACTAAATCCTGCATCCAGGAAGTCCAAGCCGGGGCTGCAATAACTCCTGAAATTATTATTACTGAATAACAAATTATTAAAAACAGAGAAGCATAAAATAAACTTAAACCAAAGAAAAAATATGAAAGCCCAACTAAAAGCAAAGGAATCCAAAAAAATGCTTGAATAAATATAAAATGTAAAACAATTTCTTTTCTTGATTTTTTATAAAATGATTTATTAAAAAAAACTCTAAGTATGTTCCCAAGAAGGGCTGGAAGAACTCCTAATACACCTATTAATTTATTTGAACTTCCCATGGACAATGCATAAGGAGTAATATATCTCAAACCCATACCATCCATTATACTGTAGAAAGAACCGTCACGTATGCTGTTCCTTCTTCCTTCCTCTTTTAATTTATTCTCATCCATCTTAATTTACTGATTTTTGAGGAATAAAAAACATCTGCCTATTTAAAAATTTATCTTGATATATCAGAAGTCCTTTTCCATTGGATATAATTTTCTTCCATCTTAATCACTTCT
>CAZOAN010000001.1:9874-25818 GCA_964577855.1 Candidatus Woesearchaeota archaeon
TAAAAATTTATCTTGTTATATCAGAAGTCCTTTTCCATTGGATATAATTTTCTTCCATCTTAATCACTTCTCTTTTTGATTATGATGCCTGAAAATTTGTTTTCTAATTTAAAAATTTATCTTGTTATATCAGAAGTCCTTTTCCATTGGATATAATTTTCTTCAAGAATGTCAATTACCTGCTGTCTTTGCTCGCTTTTGCCTAACCCCTTCCAATCAAGAAGAACAAAATCAACTTCTTCGTAAGTTTTTTTTATTGCTTCAAGAATCATTTCCTGGGTTATAGGCATATTATATTCTGAAATTACATGGGAAATTGCAACATTTGATTTTAGCTGAAGCTGATTAAAACTTGGACAATAATGAGGGCCTCCGAGCCCCACCGCTATTTCCCTATATTTATTTTCTTTAAATTCTTCAATAGTTTCCTGAATAGTTTTAGCAAGTATAAAACCCACGCGTCTGTTATTCCACTCTACTTCTGTAGAGCCAATTTCTATAAAAACGCATGGCTTGTTTATCAAAGGACCATGATGAGTGCATTCAAGAGTTACTTTATAATCATTAAGTGTAAATTTTTGAACCTGCTCATTTAATTTTTCATAAAGCGCCTTGTTAAAGAGAGCTGAAGAGGGACAAACTTTTTCCTGAATCCCCCCATAATCTGCCTTCCTAAAATTTCCTGGGGAGTGAATTGAAAGAGTTTTTTCTTTTTTTTCAGATTGGTGCTTTGAAGCAAATATTATAAAATCATACTGATTTATTTTTTCAAGATTAAGATTTTCTGTAAATATAATTTCATCTTCTACAAAATAAAAATCAAAATCGGATTTTTGAGTCCATGATGAAATGACAGGATTTTTCTTGAACTGTGCAAGATGAGTGCAGATATTTATTCCTGCCTTGTCTTTTTTGCTCGCGATAACTAAATACTTTTGGAACATGAAAAGCGGAAGAATGTCAGGGTTTTAAAATTTGTTGTGGTTCAAAAACTATAAATACTGATTAATTATCCAAATTTCATGGCAGGAGTTTTAATATATAAAAGTGCATCTCAGCATTATAGCTTTGTCTTTGCGGATGATGGTTTCTACAAAATTGTAAGAAAAGAGATACCTAAAAATGGAGATGAAATCCTCTGGGAAAAAGGAAATGTAAGTCTTCAACAAATAGAAAATTCAAGAAAAACGAAAAATGATTTGGTAATGAAATTGAACAAAGGTGAAAAGGTTGATTTAGAAAAAGAATTGAATTGTTTCTTTCAGTAAAAACTACATAGTTAAAAATAAAAAAATAAAAAAATAAATTTATAGAAGATAATCTTATCATTCAGAAGTCTGTTCTTGACTTTCTTCGACTATCTCTTCTTTCTCTTCTTCTTTCTCTTCTTCTGGACTTTCTGAAGTACTTTCAGAAGTCTCTTCTTGTTTTTGATCTTCTTCTTCCATAATAAAACAAAGCCAAAAATCACTATAAAAGTGTTTCGGTTTGCTATAATTAAGATAATTAGCCTATTAAAAATAGAGTTTTAATATAGTATTGCGCCTATTGCAATAAATGCCTGAATAACAATTAAAGCAGAATACATCATCCAAATGTGTCTATCTTTATGCAGTATTCCATATACAAACCAAGTTACAGACATTACAGAAAAGAATAACCATGAAATTGCCGATACCCCGGAAGCATCTTTTTCTATCCATATTTTAAGCAATTGTGGAATATTTACTATTGGTGCAAGAATTACAATAGCATAAATAAACTTATCATAGAATCTTTTGAATTTATCTGGGCTTGGGTATGCTTCATTTTTTTGGTGAATTCTTTTTCTTAAGCTATAATGACGCAATCCTATTGTTTGGCTTGGCATATATTTAATGTATAATACTTTTTATATAAATTTATCGGAACTTTTTCGAAATTAATTTTTACATTACAAAATTTAAACAAAATTATAAGAGATTGATAAAAAATTTTGTTATTATGCCTATAGAATTAACTCCTTTCTACACTCTCTAATCTTTTTATTTCTTCTCTTCCCTTTGAGAAAAACTTTATGGCCTCTGCCAATTCTTTATGTTTTTTAGCATATTTTTTAATGTCAATCCCTTTTTTATATGCCTCGCATGCTTGAACTAATGCTTTTGCTCCTGCAGTTGTTCCTTTTGGATGTGCATGACATCCTGCGCCCATTGTTGTAATAAAATCTGTATTCCCCATTATATCAATAAATGGTTTTAATAAAGTCGGATCTAAACCCCCGGAAATAATTGGGCAACATTTTTTTATTCCCCGCCAGCTATCTTCTTTTAAAATAACATTATGCGCAATATCTTTATTAACAAGATTTATTGCGTCTTTATCCTTTCCAGGTATTTTTGCCCATTCTTGTTCAAAGAAATGCCCTTTGGCTTTAAAATGTAAAATATTATGTGCTGCAACAACATCTTCTTCAGGACTTCCTTTCATTTTTCCCACACCTGCTGTTCCAGTATGGATGCCAGAAGCTCCAGCCAATCTTGCAAATTTGGATAAAACCAATACTGAAAATCCTATTGGGTTTTCTGGTCTTGTGTAACCGCCATGTCCTGCTCTGTGAAAGTGTATAAAAACATCAGGATATCTTCTTCTTAAAGTTTGCACTGCCATCCAGCCAGCTGTAATGCCATCAATTAAGAATGCATAGCTTCCTTGCTCAAAACCAGCATTTCTTATCATTTCGCATCTTTTAATCATTGTGTCAAAATCTGCTGCTGAAACATTAAATGAATGGACTTTTTTCTTTCTGGTTTTCTTAACTGCTTTATCCATTGCCTCTTTAACATGCTTTACCATTTTATCATATGGGCAAAAATCCTGATTTGCCTGGGGTTCATCATTCTTAACAAATTCTCCTCCGCCAACCCAGAAATCATAACAAGCTTCTGCATATTCTGCTGAAGTCAATCCCATTTTTGGTTTTATAATAGTTCCTAGAATCGGCCTGCCATAGACATTCAAATATTTTCTCATATTGTCAAGAGTATAGCTTGGACCATCATATTGTTCAAGCATTGCCGGCGGGAACCAGATATCTAATAATTTTAAAGCACTTACTTCTTTTATTCCAAGAACATTTCCAACAAGATATGTTAATATATTCTGCACATTTCCTCTTCTGTCAAAAAGTCTCCAAGGATATGCAATCCAAACAAGATTTCTTTTTAAATCAAGCTGATAAATGAGTGCATTCATCTCTCTGGAAAAAGGTGTTTCTGTATTTACTTTGAAAGTTGTGCCAGTAGAAGATTCTGCTGCCACTTCTGCTGCTGCCTGCAAAGTGTTTAATTTCCCTCCAGATATTAAATGAAAAACAGCAAGAAGATATTCTCCATTTTTTGGATCAGGCAAACTAAAATTCACATAAGCTTGTTGCTTTGGATTAAGTGTTTTAAGTAATTGTTTGAAATTTGATGTAACCATAATAATTCCTCTTTTTGATTGAATATAGATTAATATTTTCATAAGATTATAAATTTATTGTTTGGGCGTTCTGAGGAATTTATCTTCTTATTTCTTTTCCTTCTTTTATTATTATCGATGGATTTCCATTTAATTCTCCTTCATCTATAATAATATCAACATTATCAAGAATTTGCTTTGGGACTTCACTAATGTTTCTCGCAAATGGTTCTCCTGATAAATTAACAGAGGTTGTTATAAAAGGCACCCCCGCATCTTTTACTTTTTGTGAAAAATTACATGCAGGAATTCTAATTCCTATAAATTCTGTATTAGATATATGATTTAAAAAAACAGGGTCCTTTTTACGAAGAATGATTGTGTATGGGCCCGGAAGATATTTATTCAAATCTAAGTCAACAATGCAATTCTTTTCTATCCACTTAAATTCCGGAGCAATAACTGATAATGGCTTGTCCCTGTCTCTCCCTTTTATTTGCCTTATCTTTTCAACAGCCTCTTTATCTTCTGCATTGCATCCTATGCCATAAATTGTATCTGTCGGATAAATAAATACCTTTCCCCTTAAAATCTGCTTTACTAATTTGTCCATAAAAGATTTAAACTTCACTTATTTAAATAAATAATGCAAGAGATATTAAAAATAATCCTTGGAATTGCTGTGCTGGCTCTTGGAATTCCAATTGGAGATATACTGGCTAAAAGCACACGCGAAGAATTAAAGCATGGAAGAAAATGGTTTCTTCTTTTAATTTCAATAAGTTTGATAGGAGCAGTGCTCTCTCTTACATTTAGTGAGGATGCTCTTTTATTCACTTTTCTTTTTATTACAATTGTTACCTCAAGAAGCTTAGTAAATCATAAGACAAAAAGTAAGGAAAAAATTTAATTTGAATATTCTAAAAAAGATGGAATATAAACCTAATTTAGATTAATTAATATTTATTTTTAAAACCATAGCTTTAAAAGTGAAGAAATCTCTGAAAAAATATGGATAAAAAACTTGAAGAAATATTTGATAGAGCTATAAATAGAAGAAAGAAAAATCTGGATATGGAGTTTCTTGTTTTTCCTGGCAAACAAATTAAATCAATAGAAAAAAAAGAAATAGAACCTTGTGCTAGATTGGATAAAGAGAAAAATTATGTTGAATTTAATGAAGAATATAGGAAAATTGCCCATTTAATGAAAGAATTTAAACCCTTATTGAATTATATGAAAAGAAAAAAATATTCATCTAATTTAGATTAATTATAAAAATACTGCTTCTTTATTATTTTTATGACAAACATAAAAATTGGGCCATCGGGTTTGGGGCCTGCTTCATCTGCTGAAAAAGTTCTTGAAGAGTATTCAAAAAAGGAATTTGGAAATTGTGAAATTGCATTTACTTATCAAGTTTATATAAATTCGAAGCAGGCAAAAGAGATAGAAAAAGCTTCTAAGAAATATGGAATTAAATTAAGCATTCATGCCCCATATTATGTAAACTTAAATTCTGAAGAAAAAGAGAAAATTGAAGCGAGCAAAAAAAGAATTTTGAAATGCTGTGAAATAGGGGATAAACTCGGAGCAGAAATTGTTGTTTTTCATTCTGGATTTTACGGAAAGAAAAAAGAAGAAGCTTACGAAAACATAAAAAAAGAAATTATTGAAATGCAGAAAGAAATTAAAAAAAATAATTGGAAAATAAAACTCGCTCCTGAAACCATGGGGAAGATAAATGTTTTTGGAAGTGCAGAGGAAATTTCAAATCTTGCAAAAGAAACAGGGTGCAGTTTTTGCATTGATTTTGCCCATATTCTTGCGAGAGATAAAAAGGTTGATTACGAAAAAATAAAAAAACTATTTCCCCAGAAAGAATGGCATTGCCATTTTTCAGGAATTGAATACGGGGAAAAAGGAGAAAGAAATCATATTAATCTTAAAAAAGAGCAATGGGAAGAACTTTTTGAAAATCTTCCAAAAGACAAAAAGATAACTATTGTGTGTGAATCTCCTTCAAGAATTGAAAATTGTGTTGAGGGATTGAGTGTATTGAAAAAAGAGGATAATTAGTTATCTAGTAAAATCTTGTAATTCAAGCTATCTCTAAAAGAGTTAACAAATACATCAATAATATCCCTAAAAGAATTCCAATAAGATTTTTTAATGAAAATCTTCTTTCCTGATTCTTGTGGAGTTCTGGTATTAAATCTGAACCTGCAATATACAAAAATCCTCCGGCAGCTATAGGAATTATTATAGACACAAAAATTTCATAATTTTTACTGAATAAAATTCCAATTATTGCTCCAATCAAAGCCATTAAAGCTGAGAGGAAATTAAAAAAGAGAGCTTTTCTTTTTGAAAAACCTGCATATAATAAAACTCCAAAGTCACTTATTTCCTGGGGAATTTCGTGAATTATAACTGCAAGAGTTGTTGCAATTCCAAGAGGCAAATTTACAAAATAGGCTGCAGCGATAACCAGTCCATCAATAAAATTATGAAGTCCGTCCCCTATTAAATTCATTGTTCCAAGATGGTGGGGATGATCTTTTGAAGTAGGAATATGACAGTGCCTCCAGTGAATAAAGTTCTCAATTATAAAAAAAATTACAATCCCGGCAAGGATTAGGAATGAAACTTTTATACTAAAACCTGTCTCTCCAAAAGCTTCTGGTATTAAATGCAGAAAAGCACCCCCCAGAAGAGAACCAACTGACAGAGAAACAAAGAATAAAAGAAGATTATTCAAAGTGTTTTTTTTGAGAAAAATAAAAAAAATACCTATAACTGAAACTATTGATACGACTAACACACTTAAGAGAATATAAATCTCAGGATTCATTAAATTGAAAGAAAGCTATGGTTTTTAATATTAATTATTTTAGTAAAATCCGGTCTTGTAATTATAATCGCCATGTTATTTTATGAAGTATAACAATCCTGTTTTATCATTAATTACATTCTTTTTAGGGTGGGTGGTGAGGGAACTCTATCTTCTCATCAATAACAATATAAACCTTATTTTTATAATTAAAATATGTTATACCTTATAGGATTGGGGTTAAATGAGAGAAGCATTTCAAAAGAAGCATTGGAAATTATTCCCAGATGCAAGAAAGTTTATTTGGATAATTATACAGTTGATTTTCCATACACAGAACAAGCGCTGGTAGATGAAATAGGAAAGAAGGTTGTTTCAGTTGGAAGAGAAAAAATAGAAGATTTAAGCATTATTGATGAAGCAAAGAAAATGGATGTTGCCCTTCTTGTATATGGATCCCCCCTTACAGCTACTACACACATAACTTTGATTCAGGAAGCGCTGGCTTCTGGTATAAAATATAAAATAATAAACAATGCATCAATTATAGATGCTGTCGCTGAAACTGGCTTGCAATTATACAAATTTGGAAAAATAACTTCTATGCCTTATTGGAAAAAATCCTATGAACCAGATAGTTTCATGGAAGTTGTAAAAGAAAATCAATCAATAAAAGCCCACTCTTTAATCTTGATAGACATAAATATGGATATAAGCAAGTCAATTGAACAACTTGAAAAATCAGCCAAAAAACATGATATTAAATTGGGTAAATTGGTGGTTTGTCAGTGCCTTGGAACAAAAAGACAAAAGATTCTTTACAGAGATATAAATGAAATTAGAGAGTTTTCAGGAGTTCAGAAACCCTATTGTATTATAATTCCTGGAGAATTACATTTTTTGGAGAAAGATTTTCTAAAAAACTTTGAGTAAGAAAATCGTTCTACTCATTCGCTAGTGAATGTTTTAATCAAATGAGAGAAAGAATTTTTAAGAAGTTTTGAATAAGAAAATATCCTTAAGAATCACATTAAATAACTTTTAAAAATACTGGTTTCTATGGAAGAAGGTTAATATGTATGACTTTAAAGCTATAGAAAAAATTGCAAGAGAAAAATGGAAAAAATACAAGAAAGAGATAAAGCAAGCAGTGCAAGACAATCCTAAAAAGCCATTGTTTAGTTTTCTTGAAGGTCCTCCAACTGCAAATGCTCCTCCTGGATTGCATCATCTAGAGGCAAGAACATTCAAGGATATAATCTGCAAGTTTAAATTTATGAGGGGATTTTCTGTTCCTCGTAAAGGAGGATGGGATTGCCATGGATTACCTATAGAGGTTCAGGTTGAAAAGAAATTAAAACTCGAAAACAAGAAAGATGTTGAAAAATATGGCACTGACAAATTTATTTCTAAATGTAGAGAAGAAGTTTTCTCAAACATAGAAGACTGGAATAAATCTACAGAAGAACTTGATTATTGGGTTGATTTGGAAAATCCGTATGTCACTCTTGAAAATAATTATGTGGAAAGTATCTGGTGGAGCCTTAAGGAACTTTACAAGAAAAAACTTCTTTATGAAAGCTACAAGGTGCTTCCTTTTTGCACTCGTTGCGGAACTCCCCTGTCGAGCCATGAGGTTGCACAGGGATACAGAGAAGTTCAGGAAGATTCAGTTTATATTGCATTTAAATTAAAAGATAAGAAAAATGAATATATTCTTGCATGGACAACCACCCCCTGGACTCTCCCAGGAAATGTGGCTTTGGCTGTTGGTGAAAAAATTGATTACGTAAAAGTAAAACTTCCAGATGGAGATAAATTAATTCTTGGAAAAGAAAGATTAGGAATATTAAAAGGACAATGTGAGGTGCTTGAAAAATTAAAGGGAAAAGATTTAGTTGGTTTGAAATATGAGCCCTTATATGATATTAAAGAATTACAAGGGGAAAATTCTTACAAAATAGTTCCTGCAGATTTTGTAACTACCGAAGATGGGACAGGCATAGTTCATACTGCAGTTATGTATGGAGAAGAAGATTATGAACTTGGAAAAAAGATTGGGTTGCCTGAAGTTCATACAGTTGGACAGGATGGAAAATTTCTAAACATTGTTCCTGAATTTATAAGGGGAAAATATGTAAAATCTGCAGAAAAGGATATAAAAGAAGATTTGAAAAAAAGGCATCTTCTTTTTAGAGTTGAAAAAATAAGCCATGATTATCCTTTTTGCTGGAGATGTGATTCTCCACTTCTGTATTATGGAATTAATTCTTGGTTCATAAAAGTAAGTGCCGTAAGAGAAAGATTAGTTGAATTAAATAAAAAAATAAACTGGTATCCTTCACATATTAAAGAAGGAAGATTCGGAAAATGGGTTGAAGGAGCAAAAGATTGGGCTTTGTCCCGATTCAAATTTTGGGGAACTCCTCTTCCTATATGGAAATGTTCGTGCGGAAAAGAAAAAATAATTGGAAGCATTGAAGAATTAAAAAAAGAGGCAATAAAATTACCTAAAGAAAAAATTGATCTTCACAAGCCCTGGATAGACAAGATAAAATTAAAATGCCAGTGTGGAAAAGAAATGAGCAGAATAAGTGATGTAATTGATTGCTGGTATGATTCTGGAAGCGCATGTTTTGCACAATTCCATTATCCTTTTGAAAACAAAAAAGAATTTGAAAAAAGATTTCCTTATGATTATATTGCAGAGGGAATTGATCAAACCCGGGGATGGTTTTATACTCTGCATGTATTGGGAACTATTCTTTTTGATAAGCCAGCTTACAAAAATGTGATTTGTATGGGGCATATTGTGGATGAGAAAGGAGAGAAAATGTCAAAATCAAAAGGAAATATAATAAAACCAAGAGATATTATTGACAAAGCAGGGGTTGATGCTGTAAGATTGCAATTTTGCACAACAGATGTTGGGAACCAGAAAAGATTTTCTTATGAATTAATGAAAGAAAATGTTTTAGGATTTTTGAATGTATTATACAACTGCCACAGCTATTACAACCAGCTTAATTCAAAAAAATGTTCAGAAAAAATAGAAGATAAATGGATTTTAAGCAAACTTAACAATCTTATAAAAGAAGTTTCATATGACTTAAACAACTATGAATTAAACAAGCCATTTGATAAGATAAGCAATTTTGTAGTTAATAATTTTTCAAGAGGATATATTAAAATAACACGGGACAGGGAAGATACAAAAGAAATTGTTGGAGAGGTGCTTGAAAAAATTTCCCTTCTAATTGCACCTTTTGCTCCCTATATATCAGAATATATTTACAAAGATTTTTCAAAAAAATCTGTGCATTTATCAGAATGGCCAAAGCAAAATGACAAAAAAATTAATCCTGAATTAGAAAAAGAAATGGAACTAACAATGAAAATAATTGAAATTGGTTTGTCAGAAAGAGACAAAGCAGGAATAGGGCTCAAATGGCCTTTGCAAAAAGCAAAAATTTATGGAAAAGATGTTGATATTAATGATGAGCTTATTGAAATATTAAAAAGCCAATTAAATGTGAAGAAGATTATTATTGAAGATGATGGAGAATTAAAAGTTGAACTTGATACAAAACTTAATTCAGACTTGGAAGCAGAAGGGTATGCGCGTGAACTTACAAGACAAATACAGGAGTTTAGAAAAAAACTGGGACTTAATAAAAAAGAATTAATTGACCTTTATATTGCCTCTGGCGATGATTTTAAAAGCATAATCTGCAGTCAGGTAGACTTCATAAAAGGAAGAACAAATTCAAGGAAAGTAAATTTTGTCACAACCCTCCAGAAAGAAAAATTTAAAAACATAGCAGAATTTAATATAAAAGATAAAAGAGGACAGGTTGGAATTGTTGTAAAATAACTACCCACCGGTAATTCAAAAAATTTACTCTTTTATTATAACAAAGCTTAAAAGGAGATGTTGCTAAGAGATTGTATATAAAATGATAGTAAAAGATGAATTCCTGAGTAGATTAAGAAAGATTTTTGATTTGAATCTTTATGAAGTTAAGGTCTGGACTGCTCTTTTATCGAGGGGAACCTCAACTGCAGGGGAGTTGAGTAATATTTCTGATGTTCCTCGTTCAAGAACTTATGATATCCTTGAAAGTCTTGAAAAAAAGGGATTTATTGTTATGAAACTTGGGAAACCAATTAAATTTATTGCTTTAAAACCTGATGAAGTTGTTGAAAGAGTTAAGAAAAATTTGTTTAAATACGCTCAAGAAAGAACAAAAAGATTGGAGGTTTTAAAAGATGATGAGGTGTTGGAAGAACTCAATGGTTTGTTCACAAAAGGAATAAAATTTGTTGAACCTAGTGAATTATCTGGAAGTTTGAAGGGAAGACAAAATCTTTACAATCATCTTGATATGATGATGCGTGATGCTGAAAAGACAATTACTATTGTAACAACAGCTGAAGGACTTAATAGAAAGTTTGAAGCTCTTATGCCTATCTTTGAAAAAGTAAAGAAAAGAGGAGTAAAAGTAAGAATTGCTGCACCTATAAATAATAGTAATATAAAGATTGCAAGAGAACTAAAAAAAGTTGCTGAAATAAAGAACATGGAAAATATAAGGGCAAGATTTGTTATAATTGATTCTAATCAAATAATGTTCATGCTTTTGGATGATGAAAAGTTCCATCCTAATTATGATATAGGTATATGGATTAATACTGAATTCTTTGCAATGGCATTGGAGCAAATGTTTGAGCTTGCTTGGAAAGAAATGAAGAAGGTGAAATGAATTTATGGGGGCAAGATTACAAGATTTTACTGAGACAATTTAATTAATGTAAATATATCCCTAATATGCTGTTAATATTAATTTATATGTTATAATCACAATGCAGGATTTTATTAAGACAACTATTTATTATAAAAGTTCTCCTCTGTCCTCTGGCGAAACATATAAAAACCAAAATATGCTTTAGGGTATATAGTTTTATAGAGAGGGAAGGAGGTGAAAAATGGCTAAAAAAAGAAGAATAAAAAAGAAAGTTGAGGAAGAAACTTGCAATGCGTATGAGCACCATGGTTGTGAAATGTTCCTGTCAAAAATTACAGGTATGGCCTTTGTATTATTTCTAATAACAATCTGGCCTTGGCTAAACAAAGTATTGTTGAGTGTTCATTGGGGAATCTATTTAGGAATAGCTATTCTCTTGATGATAATTCCTATTGCTAAATGCTGTAAGAAAAAATAATTTTTTATTTTTTATTTTTATCTTTTTTATTGATATTAAAATATCAATTTGTTTAGTTTTTCTAGAGTCCTAAATTTGGAAATTTCATTCCTCAGTTTTGCTGAACCCCTTAATCCCTTTGTAAAATTCATGGCTTGGAATTTTATCTGACGGAAAAAAAGTTTGTATTTTTTTGCCAAATTTAAATAATCCGCGAAAGATTTTTCAAATTTTGTATTTGTAATTCTTGCAAATATTTCTGGTCTTCCTATTGCTTCTCTCCCAATCATAACATAATCAAATTTCTTAAGAAGTTGTCTGTAATTTTTTTCATTAACATTGCCAGAATAAATGACAGGGAGTTTTGTCTTTGATTTTATTTTTTCTGCAAATTTTAAATCCGGCTCTCCTGAATAACCTTGTGCCTGGGTTCTTGGATGAATACATACAGCATCGCAATATTTTTCTGCTATTTTAAGAATGTCAAATGCAATTTCTGATTTTCTTATTTTAATTGTGAGAGGTTTTTTTGTACTCTTCCGCATTATATTCAAAATTTCCTCCACCATCCTCAAATCTTTCAAAAAACTTCCAAAACCATGTTTCTTCGCTGTTTTGGCAGGGCATCCAAGATTAAAATCCCAGAGTGAAATTTTTTTATCATATTTTTTTATAAATTCTTTTATTCCTTTTGTATGCTTGCAGAATAATTGCAAGGCTGGTTTATCGTCAAGATAAATCTTCTGTTTTGATAATGGATTAATCATCCCTGTATAAGTTAAGCCACAACCTGCTTTTTTGCATATAAGCCTGAAAGCAATATCATTTATTTCTTCCATAGGTGCGAGGAAAATCCTGTTTTTTAACTTGAGATTTTTTATAGTGCAATTCATAAAGTAAGAACAGAAAAAGAGTTTAAAAAATATTATTAATCAAATATTTTTGCTATTCCAATAATTACTCCAATTAAAGTTGTTACAACAACAATCCATCCAAATACCATTGTAATTGTCTGGGGTATCCATCTTATTGATAAAACACCATCAATCATTCCAAAAGCCACAGCCAAAGAAACCAAAACCCCTGTCATCCAGGCAACAAAGTTCAGGATTTTACCTAATATTTTTTTTGGCATTTTACATCCTCTCCAAGGGCTCTATCCCAAGCAAATAGAGTGAATTATTTAAAATCTGCTTGAAAGAAATTACCAAATCAACTCTAAATGATTCCCTTTCAGAGCTTATTACAGGGCAGGCATGATAAAAATCATTGAATGCACGAGATAATTGATAAGCATAATTTGCAATTAGAGAAGGATTCAGTTCATTAAAAGACTTTAAGACAACTCCTTTAAAATCTGAAAGTTTTTTTACAAGAGCTACTTCTTTCTCTTCAATTTCATCAAGGGAATATTTTTCCCCAATTTTCTTTAATTTTTTAAGTATACTTGAAGCTCTTGCATAACTGTATAAGATATAGGAGCCAGTGTCCCCTTCAAAATCTATTGATTCTTTGGGATTGAAAACCATATCTTTTTTTGTATCAACCTTGAGAAGAATGTATTTTATAGCAGCCAAAGCGATTTTAAGGCTTCTTTCCTCAAGTTGTCTCTTTGAAAGTTTATATCTTGATTCAAGCTCTTTTTTTACAAGCTTCTGAACATCTTCAATTAAATCATCTGCATCAACAACTGTTCCTTCCCGTGATTTCATTTTTCCTTCAGGAAGATTAACCATTCCGTAAGAAAGATGCTTAAGCCCATCAAAATTAAATCCCAGTTTCTTTAAAATTGCAAACAATACCTCGAAATGATAATTCTGCTCGTTGCCAACAACATAAATAGATTTGTTCATTTTGTATTTTTTGTATTTTAATTTTGCAAGATACAAATCCTGGGTTATGTATATTGAAGTTCCGTCTGCCCTTAAAAGGACTTTTTCTCCAAACCCTTCTTTCTTCAAATCAACTATTACTGCTCCATCTTCTTTTTTCTTAAAAATTTTATCTTTTAATCCATCCTCGACCATCTCCTTTCCTTTCTTATAAAGAGCACTTTCAAAAAATTCAACATCGTGTTTTATTCCGAATTTAGAATAAGTCTCTTCAAATCCTTTCAATGCCCATTTGTTCATTGTTTCCCAAAGTTGCATAACTTCTTTATCTCCTTGCTCCCACTTCTGAAGAAGTCTGTGGGATTCAATTTCCATTTTTTCATTTTCTTTTTCTTTTTTGTTGAACATAACATAAAAATCCCCAACAAAATGATCAGGTTTCTTTTTTGCAGTTTTGGGTGTTCTTTTTCTCCCATAAAATTTGTAAGCTGCCATGGATTTGCATATATGGATTCCCCTGTCATTGTTAAGATTTGCACGGATTACCTTCTCTCCATTAAATTCAAGTATTCTTGAAACACTTTCCCCAATAGTCATATTTCTTAAATGTCCGAGATGAAGGGGCTTGTTGGTGTTTGGAGAAGGAAATTCAACCATTGTCTTTTCTTTTTTTACATTCAATTTCCCATATTTCTTTCCAAGAGATTTTACTTCTTCTATTAAATTTAAGGCCATTGTTTTTCTGTTAAGGAAAAAATTTATGTAAGGCCCCTTGGTTTGTATATCTTCCAATTCATCAGGAAAATTTGCAATATTCCCTCTTATATCAATTGCTATTTCGTCTGGAGACTGCTTTAATTTGTCTGCAAGAAAAAAGCATGGAAAAGCATAATCTCCCATTTCAGGAGAGGGGGGAAATTCTATAAATTTTTCTACTTCTTCCTTTTTGAGAGCAATTCCTTCTTTTTTGAGAGCCTTAATAAGCAGATTTGAAATCACATCTTTCATTTGGATTCTCCATTCAATTTTTTTGGAAGACAAATGAATACAAATTTTATATTTGCTTTCATGAAAATTAAATGTAAAGAGGATTAATAAAAGTTTTGTGATGGAAAAATCAAAGGCATTATAAGGAATTTCCAATCAAAAGAATAATAAAAATACCTGCAGTGTTCAGAATATAGCAAAAAATAGAAAATATTTTTGTTGAAATAGTTCTTGAAGTTGCCATTAGTGATACTCCTATCTCATTAGGCAGAGGGGAAGCTATGAATATTGCTGCAACAAAATCAATTAAAAAATTGTTTATTTTTTGGGGGAAATAATTTCCTATTTTTAAAAATATTTTTTCTTTTGATAATAATTTTAATTCATCCTTAAAAGAGCTTCTTATAAATCTAAAAATTAACAAATCTGAAAGTAAAGCTCCGAAACCTGCAAGAAATCCTGAAACAAGAATATTCTGGTCTTTCGCTATAATTAATAAAACTGCTGTTGCAGGTGCTGCTGTAAAACCATAAGGAAAGAAAATTCCGGCAATAAAAGCCCCCAAAGGACCAAGACTTAATAGAAAATTATTAATAAGCAAAAATTCCCGATGATGAAATAGAATATAAGCCAGAAAAAATGTTAATATAAATATTAATATAAGTAATAAAAATTTGGGATATTTTATTCTAAACCCTTTCCTCTTCATTCTATCTTATCTGTTGAGTAATTATATAAGACTTGTGTTTAGGATGATAAAATCATAAAATAGAGATAACCCAAACATTTAAAATAGTAATTATTTTGGAAAATAAATGGTGGAAATAAAAACAAATAAGGAAGACCTTGAAAAAGCACTTGGAAACACTGAAAAAAAATCTCCTGCAATGTCAAAAGAAATGGAAATAGGATTTCATCAGGGTGCTCTGAACACTCTTATGAATGAGAGAAATGAAATGATAAGAATGATTCAGCAAATTGAAAGTGTCATGCAGGCCCATATAAAGAGGCTTGAAGAATTGGGTGTTAAGATGAGGACGAATACTGAAAAAAAGGAATAGAAACATTTATTAATATGATATTAATATGATATTAATATGGTAAAAGCTATAGTTGAAATTAATGAGAGGGCAAATAGGATAATTAATATAGTAAAAGCCAAAGAAGATTTAAGAGATAAAAGCGATGTGATTAATTTAATAATTGATACCTATGGCAAGGAATTTATGGAACCTGAATTAAGACCAGAATTTATAAAAGAACTTCTTGAAGCACAAAAGGAAAAGACTGTTAAAGTTAAGGATTTTAATCTACATTATAAATAAAATGTATAATCTTGAGATAAGAGAATCTGTTGATAAAATATTTAAAAAATTATTTAACAAAGATAAAGTTTCACTTAAATATATTTCTAAAAAAATAGAGGGAATAAAAGAAAATCCTTATCATTTCAAACCCCTAAGAAGACCAATGCAAAATTTCAGGAGAATACATATAGGAAACTTTGTTTTAATTTATTCAATTAATGAAAATACAAAGACAGTGATAATAGAAAGATATGAACACCACGATAGAGCTTATAAGGTGTAATCTTAGAAAGAGTTATAAATAATTAAATATATTATTCATTAATTAACATGGATATTCAA
>CAZOAN010000001.1:25918-27692 GCA_964577855.1 Candidatus Woesearchaeota archaeon
AGAAAGAGTTATAAATAATTAAATATATTATTCATTAATTAACATGGATATTCAAAAACGTTTTGAATTAATAAAAAGGAATACAGAAGAAGTCATGACTGAAGAGGATTTGAAGACTCTTTTGGAAAGCGGAATAAAGATAAAGCATTATATTGGCTTTGAGATTTCTGGCAAAATACATCTGGGAACAGGATTGATGTGCATGTTAAAAGTGAAGGATTTTATGGATGCTGGAATCGATTGCTCAATCTTTCTGGCAGATTGGCACACATGGATAAATGATAAATTGGGGGGAAATAGAGAAACAATAAAGAGAGTTGCTGTAGAATATTTTAAGGAAGGAATGAAAGCAAGCTTGAAATGTGTTGGAGGAAATCCTGAAAAATTAAAATTTGTTTTGGGTTCTGATTTGTATCACAATAATGATAATTATTGGGTAACTATGGTTGATATAAGCAAGAATATAACTCTTGCAAGAATGATGCGAAGCATAACAATTATGGGGAGAAAAGAAGGAGAAACAGTGGATTTTGCAAAATTAATATATCCTCCAATGCAGGTGGCAGATATTTTTGCTCAAGGAATAAACTTGCCTCATGCTGGGCTTGACCAGAGAAAAGCACAGGTAATTGCCAGAGAAGTTGCATTAAAATTAAAAGAAAATGCATTATTAAATAAAGAAGGGAAAAAGATGAAACCTGTTGCAGTTCATCATCATTTAATACTTGGGCTGGGAAAACCTCCAATGTGGCCTGTTCCAAAAGAGCAGCTGCAAGAATTATGGTCTGTTTTAAAGATGAGCAAATCAAAACCAGACAGTTGCATATTTATACATGATTCTCCTGAAGAAATAAAAAGAAAAATAAATCAGGCATTTTGTTATGAAGGTGAAATAGAATTTAACCCAATTCTTGACTGGGTAAAATATTTAATTTTTAGAGATGACAAATCAAAATTAGAAATTAAAAGAACAGAAAAATTTGGTGGAAACAAAACATACACTTCTTATAAAGCATTAGAAAATGATTTTGCTGAAAAGAAGCTTCATCCAATGGATTTAAAGAATGCTGTTGCAGAAAAATTAATTAAGCTTCTTGAGCCGGCGAGAAAACACTTCGAGAAGCCGAAAATTAAAAAGATGCTGGAAGAATTAGAAGGGATAATTAATAAGTAAGAAAGCTTAAATTATTTCCAAAAAGAACGACATCTATAATCTGCTTCTCTTCCAAAAAACCCTTTTTTATGGGGAAAATTTTTACATATAATTGGTTTTGCAGAATTCTCTAATTTGCAAGAGGTTATTCCATCATCAAGATTCATAAAAATACAATAACCATTTACTCTCTTTAATTGATTGCCTTTTTCTAAGAAATCTTTGTATCCTGCTTTTTTTATTTTCGCTATATCTTCTTTTGGTAAATTAATTCTAAACCCGCAACATTTTCCACATCTTAGACATTTGAATTTTCTTCTACCTAAAACATATTGATGAATAAATATAAGATAGAGAAAAAGTATTACAAGGATAATATCTATTATTGCAACTAATTTCATTATGTATCATTTAAAGATGGAATATTTATAAAATGTGTGGGAATATTTAAAATAAGAGGATTGATTTCTAACAAAATTTTATCAGGCTCGGTTGAACTCTAATGCGGGTGATAGGGTTCGAACCTACGCAAGCACTAAGCTACTGGATCTTAAGTCCAGCCCGTTTGACCACTCCGGCACACCCGCCTATAGAAAAAGAATTCAAGAATTAGTTATAAAT
>CAZOAN010000002.1:0-8632 GCA_964577855.1 Candidatus Woesearchaeota archaeon
TAAAACACTTGCCTGTCGCGCAGGAGTCCCGGGTTCGATTCCCGGTCGGGGCGTAATACCTTTTTGGCATCTTAATGAGAATCAAAATTCCTTTTATAATTCTATGATTTAGAATAAAAACACCATAAATTAATGAGAAAGTTCAACGCCCTCGCGGGGCGTAATAGGGTTTTGTGATTTGAGCGGGCGTTGAACATAGACTTCTAAAAAATTAGTTCTTAAAAATTATTTAAAACAATCAAAGTTTGAGTCTTATCAACTCCATCTATGCTTCTAAGTTTTTTGATAACAAAATCATTTAATTCTTCAACATCTTTCACTCTTACTTTAATAATTAAATCTGTTCCCCCTGTAACAATTGAAACTTCTTCTGCACCTATTTTCTTTATCTCTTTTGCTACATCCTCTTGAGCTACTTTCTTTCCATTGGGTAGAGTATACATTACAGAAACCAGGATATAACTTAAAATTCCCCTGTCTAATTTTTTATAATCTAAGACAACTGTGTAATTCTTTATTATCCCTAATTTTTCAAGTTTCTTTATTCTGTTATGAACTGTAGTAATTGGTATATTGAATTTTTTAGAAATCTGACTAGTTGTTTGTTTACTATCTTCTTTTAGTATTTCTATTATTTTTAGGTCTTTTTTGTCTAAATCCATTAAATGGAATAATTTTCCATTATTTATATACTTTTTGGTATTTATTGTAAAATATTCCATTATTTATGGAATATATTTTTATACTGTTATTATTTGCTAGTTATATCAAAGCTTAGCTTTGATTCAAAAATAAACATGGAGAAAAAACAAAAAAATGAAAATGAAAACAAAAATCGAAAGATTGAAAGAGAAAGAGCTTACCATTTGGAAAACCCTTATGGCTTTTGGAAGCGCAGAACTAGAAGGAGGTAAAGAAAAATGACAAAAGAAAAATTAGAGAAAAGGACACTTTCCGAATCTGAAGCATTAGGTAGTTTACCTTTTAGTCTTGGTTCCGATTTAAAATATAAACCTGTTTTTCCAAGCACAAGGGAAGATGTTTGTGCAGTTAGAAGAATTCAAGGAGATGGTTCAACTTACGGATCTGATTTGACTTATCTTATTTGGAAAGATAAGGGTTATAAAATACATCATAGGGTTTTAACATCATGTAGTAGGTGTGATTATTTTCTTGATGTTAAAGAAGTCTTAGAAGACAAGGATGAGATAGTTGTAAAAGTTGGAGCAGACTGGGTTCATTGTGGGCAACCTTTTGAAAGAGTACTTCACATCCCCAAGTCAGATTTAGAAATTGATTAAAATTTCTATACAAAAATTTTATTTATTTTAAATTATAATAAAGTATTTAAATTCAATTTGCATATTCTAATTATGGTTGGAAAAGAGGGAATGACTAAGGAAGAAATTTATAATAAGTTAAAAATATTTAATGAGGATGAATCAAAATTAGAATATCTCGAAGGTTTAGAAAGACGATCAAAAATTATGAAACCTTCTACAAGAAAAGCTTTTTATGATACAGCAAGAGAATTAAAAGACAATCTGAATGAAAGAGAACGCTCTAAAAAAGATGTGATGACTGAATCAGGTTATTTATCAGAAAAAGATTT
This sequence comes from Candidatus Woesearchaeota archaeon, assembly GCA_964577855.1. Classification (GTDB taxonomy): domain Archaea; phylum Nanobdellota; class Nanobdellia; order Pacearchaeales; family GW2011-AR1; genus MWBV01. Next base: position 1,613 of record CAZOAN010000002.1, read on the forward strand.
AATTGACAATTTAAATTCTTATAGAAAACATGGAGATAAGAATCTTTTAAAATCATTTGCAGAGATTACAAAACATAAAGCTACATTGGCTAAACTCGAGGCACATTATGCTACTGCTGCACAGGCATATGAAGCAGCGGGAGAGAAAGATAAAGCAAAGCAGTTGTGGAATACATTGTATTGTATGGAATTAGGGAGCCCTAGACCTGATCAAAGAGATTGGAAGTTAATAGCAATGTATGAGGATAAATTAGGAATAAAAAAAAGTAAAGATTTAGGGGAATTAGAGTATTTTAAAAAGAATTCTGAGAAAATAGGAGATTATCAAACAGCAATGTCTATTCAAAGAAGAATAGAACATCTTAAAAATAAGAAACAAAAAGGCAATCCTTCTCTTGAAGATAGGACTCATCTTCTTGGAATTGTTGGTGCTTCATTTTTAGGTTCATTGATTTTTTCATCTAAAATGATTACAGGAAATGTAATTTCAGGTTCTTCTTTTAGACCAGGGAGTTTTATAGGAATATTGCTATTCGTTCTTGGAATTGTTGGGCTTTTATTTTATTTTAATAAAAAGTAAGAAAAATTTAATAGAATAATATTTAAACTTATTTTTACTATTTATATTAATGGAAAGAGAGAGTGAAAAGAATAAAGTAAAATCCGCAACACATCTGACAATTAATACCACACTTATATTTATTTCATTTACTATTTTTACATTTATTGCCTCAGTCAATTCCATAATATTAAAAGATAATTTTTTATTAACAATTCAACTTGTCCTCAGCATACCTTTCTTTATGTCTTCAATACTCTCTCGTGCAAAACTAGGAATACTTTCTAATTCAAAAAAGGTTGATGAGTTTGGTCATCTAACATTTACTATAGCATATGCTTTTTTAATAAATGTAGTTGGAATTTTGTTGGTTAATTTAGTCTCTCTACAAGCAAGCCTTATCTTTTTTGGAGTAAACATAGCTCTTACACTTATTTATTCAGTTATTATGACTATTGAGGAAAAAAAGAAATTAAGAGAGAGAATAATGAAAGATTTATTCTTTATTCTTGTCATAGTTATTGGAGGAATATTGCCTGTTCTTGGTGTTTATTGATCATTCGCGAACCGCGAATTGAACTAAGCCCCATTTAATCCATCCATCCAATCTCGACAATATTTATAAATCATCTACATCACACACAACAGCGATGGAAAATATAAAATTATCTAACTATCGCCTTAATATTAGAAATAAACTTTCTTGCATTTTCTATTGATTCTTGTGCAAAAGGCAAGTTAGCTTCTGACTTCATTTGATATGTAAATGTTCCTCTTTTTTTCTTTTCTGACTGGAATATTTTAAGAAGAAAATCTGCTTTGATTATCTCGGCTTCATATATTCTTAGTAATTCTTTATCAAGAACTCCATCTTTTACAAATCTTTTGAATTCTTTAAAGACTTTTTTATGCTCGTTTGGAATTTTTGTTTTTATTCCTTTATTTAATAAATAAGCTTTTGCAGTATAGAAAATGGAGTAATAAGCATGACTTATTACTGAATAATAAAAGGTTTTATCTTTAGGTATTCCTAAAATATCTTTAACTTTATCATCTGTAGAAATTTGCAAATCTTTTTGAGATAATAAAAACTCATCTTCTGCTCTTAATAAATAAAGATTAACTTCTGAATCCATGTTCAATTGCCTCATTTATTAAATTATAATACTTTGTTGTATTTTTAAATATTAGTCGTTTATTAAATATCTCTTTTCCTAAATTTGGTTTTTTGTCTAAGAGCATATCAACAAAATCTTTGTAGCTGAATACTAAAGCATGAACTTTTGGAATCATTAAAGAAGTGAGATTTTCAAGCAGTTTTTGTCTTTCAAAAGCTTTTTCTTTAACAATTAGAATAAGATCTAGGTCAGATGTTTTTGTCTGCTTTCCTAAAGCATAACTACCTGTTACAAGAATTATATCCTCATTAAATTCTTTAAAATCTAGTACTTTGTTTATGTTTGGAATATTTACTCCAAAAGATTCTTGCTCATCTAAAAATGAAAAAAGAGAGATTGTTTTTTGATTAAATTCTATAGAACATACTTTTGATTTCCCAATTTTCTCTATCTTTAAGAGCCCTTCTTTTTCAAGTTCTATAATTGCGTTATAGGTATTGGGATAGTCTTTTTTAAGAAGTAGAGATATCTCCCTTATTGTCTTTTTTAGAAAAGTATTCTTTCTAAATAGGTTCACAACATCTAATTGGCTTTTCTTTATCATTTTATAATTGTCTATTTTGCTATAATATTATAGTAATATTACTATATATAAATCTTTTCTTTTTTTTAATAGACTTTAAAGGATATATTTGTTCTCGACAAGATTTATAAATCATGTTCATCACACACAACACCAATGGAAAATCAGGCTAAATTAATGGGCTTAAAGGAGTTAAACCGATTCTCACTAAAGTCCCACAACTGTCCATTGTTCGGTCGGGGCGTTCTTCTAAAACCAATCAACCCAACTACCTTCTTCATCAATTTCATTGCCCTTGTGCTTTATTATGCCCATAAACTTCCTGCCCTGCCTAAATTTCTCATCCATAATCCATTCATACATTAATTTGTCTCCTGGATTTTTTGGGAGAGGGTGTATATTTTCTTCAGGAATCCAGCAAGGAATTCCTTCATCACTTTCTTTTAATTCTCCTTCATATTCTGTTGCTGAAAAAAGATATACATAAAAATTATCTGGATTTGGCCAATCAGGAAAAGTTCTGTCTTTATTATCAAAGAGAATAACTCCTCTAAGAAGGGGATTAATTAATTTTATTCCTGTTTCCTCTTTAGTTTCTCTTATTGTTGATTCCAATCTTCCTTTAGGATTTTTTAATCCTTTTTCGCAGAGTTTTAATTTTCCTCCGGGAATAGCATAATACCCTGAATTGGGGTCATTTTCTCTTTTGTTCTTATTTAACATTAAAACACCTTCATTAGTTTTAAGATAACTGAAAGTCCCATATAACATACAGATGAATGAGAGATTTATTTTATAAGTATTATTATATTTAAAATGTATCTTCTTTAAATGGATTTTTCATTCCATATATCTAACTTTTCTCTTTCTCCATTTTCTTCAATTCTAGGAAAAGGATTTACTTTTTTTGATAAAATATTTTCTGAAAGGTTTTCATCTAATTGAAGATTCCATTCTGTGCATATTGATTTATATTCACACCACCCACATAATATTGATTTGCAAGGAATAAAACTCTTTGTCTGCTCTATTTCTTCTATTAGTTTTTTTGTTTCGTACTTGAGTTTTTCTAGCTGTTCTTCTGTTCTCTTTGAAATTATTTTGTGATTATATGCGAGATAGTGCCAGATTAAAACAACTTCCTTGTCTTTTCCATATATTTCCTTTATTGCAATGGAGTATAATGCAAGTTGCCTGTCCTCATTCATTTTTTCCTGTGAAGGAAGAGTATTTGCTGTTTTATAATCATGGATTTCATAATGCCCTTCTTCAATATTATAAACAAGCCTGTCAATAAATCCCTTTATGCGAGTATTTTCATCTAATTTTATTATTATTTCTTTTTCACATTCAATAGTTCCATCTTTGAAAGGATAGTGTTCTTGAAAGTAATCTGCAAGAAATTGAATTCCTTTATTTAAATAATCCTTGTGTGTAAATTGTTTTTTTACAATTAAAATATTTTCTGACAAATCTTTTTGCCATATTTTAATATAATAATTTATTATTTCATCAAGATTGGGAATTTTTTCAGGATTATCCTTTATTGAATTGTAAATCCATTCAAGAGTGTGATGAACTGAGCTTCCCAGATGTGATTCAATTGTTTTTTCAATGAGGGGCTTTATTTTATCAATATATTTGAACTTGTATTTTAATGGGCATTGTTCAAAGGCAGATAATTTTGAATGAGAATATACTTTCATAATTATGCAAAATTTATTAAGGGTTATAAAGTTTTAGGAGAATTTTTAATCAGAGAATCTTTCAAGCTTATTAATTTTTCTTTCTCTTTCTGGTGTGTCCACACCATGATTGGTTTTGTAAAAATTATTTATTTTAAGATTTATGGTATAAATTTTTATCTCATCATTTTCTTTATTATCATAATTACTCTCATTAATCCCAATGTCATTCAACCCACTTATTATACTCCTTCTTAATATAGTAATGTCCCCTTTTGTATAATCAATTTGGTATTTATTCAGAAGCTCTTGCAGACTAGTGGAAACTTTAGAAAGTAAATTTAAATTTTCAACCTTTGGAATTCCTGTGCCTTTCTTTGCCATAAAGTTACTTTATTTTATAGGTTTAAAAGAATTATTGTGATTTATTAACCAATTTACTATGGATATCTTGAGATTAAGAAAATATTCTGGAGGAAATTTCATCTAAGTGATATGTAAATTTTTCTCTCTCTGCTATCCTTTTTATTAAATCATCATTTTCTCTATAAAAAGAGGTTAAGGTAATCTCTTCACATTCTTTATGTAATTTAAAAACAGGACTTAGATTTATAACATTTGATATCTTTTTGAGTTCAAATCCATAGTATTCTTTCTTATCACCCATTTTTATTATTCTCGGTTCAACAGCATAATCTCTTTCTTCTGAAATTTCACTGGAAATTTCAATTAGTTTTTCTGTTAGGCCCATATATTCTTATTTTGTTTTGGGTTTAAAAGAATTATTGTTCTTCACTAGAATTATTCTTTTCTCTAACATCTCTTGCCAAAAATCCCCACTACCTTGTTTTAGTCTTTATTACTTCACCTGTTTCAGGGTCTACTCTGAATTCAACTTCCTCTTTTACAGGAAATATAAAGAATAATCTCGCTTTCTTTTGCGCCTGAATATGGTAGCCATCTTCTGTTAAATCCATTGTCTCACTTTGAATTGTAACTCTCATTCTATTTTGTATTCTCTCTTTTATTTTGTCTGGCATCATTATTTCATTTGTTTTATTGTTTTTGAATATTCCATAAACTTTTCCATCTTCGCTTTTGTATAAAGTTACATTTGTGGACATGTTCATGTTTTTAACTTGGACAATTGAATTTCCTGAATTGCCTGCATAAACAGTCATTATCCTTGTTCCATTTTCAAATGTGCATTTTATTGCTGAACCAGAACAATCGCAATCCTCAGGGCAGTCCCTTAATTTATCGTAAAATTTTAACTCATCTTTTTCAGAACACTCTCTTGTGAGTCTTGGTTTTTCTTTGTCATCTATGCAATTAAATAGCACTTTTGTGCATTTTCTTGTCCTTATCCCATTTGAGCAAGCATCCCACTTTGTGCATTTCCATGCTTCGCATCCTCTTTTTTCCTGGTTCATATTCATTTCTCTATTTGCATTAACTCCCAATAATCCTTCTTGATTCCTCTCCCTTTCTTGTTCTCCTGTACATTTGAATTCTTCATCATCCCAACCAGAATATCCTTTATTTACACAACATTCGTTTTGATAACCCGGTGCAACTGTTCCGCATGAACTTCCTACTAATTCATTTTCATTATTTTCTTCATATTCATCTGAATTATTTAATAAATTTGAATCATTATCCAGAGCAAAAACAAAGCCCGCCAGTAAGATAGTGAATATCATAAAAATCAATAATTTTTTCATGATTAATTGTAGAAAACAGTCTTTATAAAATTTAATGTTTTGCGAGATTTATAATATTTCCCCAAATCCAATTAATCTCCAGTGATTATTCATATTTCTCGCAATTCCTGCATTATCTCCCTTAAGTGCAATTATTGGAATATTAAGAGAGACTTCTATGTTGTCCTTTGATGTTTTTTCAACAACACCTAAAGTAATTGTTGTATTTACTGAGAGCATAAGCACTTCCTTTGTTTTTATTGGTTCAACTTTTTGATGCTGTTCCATTCCAAGAACTTCATCAAATAATTTTGTTTTTATGATTAATTTGTAGGTTATATCAGGAAGATTTCCTTTCAGTGAAATCACACATCCGTTTAAAGAGTCTGCTTTTGTTAAAATAGGATCCAAGGAAGTTTCAATTGAAATGCTTGCTCCAGGAGAAATTTCTTTAAGAGATTCTGTTCCTTTGTAAAGAGAAATAATTTTTGTGGTGAGTGTGTGGTATGTTGTTTGGTTGTTCTTCTTTAAATTTAATCCTGGTTTTATTTCAATTTCTTCTCCAACTTTTAATTTTCCTTTTTTTAAAATTCCTCCTAAAACCCCTCCTCTCAAGTCTGATATTTTTGTTCCAGGACGATTTATGTCAAAACTTCTTGCAACAAGGAAAATTGGTTTGGAAGTTTCATCTCTTTTAGGGATTTCAAGCTTGCAAAGTTCATTAAAAATTTTGTCAATATTTATTTCTTGCTGTGCTGAGACTGGAATTATTGGGGCATTTTCAGCGATAGTATCTTTGACAAATTCTTTTATTTTTTTGTAATTTTCAAGTGCTTTTTCTTTTGAAACCAAATCAATTTTATTTTGAATTATTATAATATCCTTTATTCCTTTTGCCTGCAATGCCATAAAATGCTCTCTTGTCTGGGGTTTTATTCCTTCATTTGCAGCAACAACCAATAAGGCAGCATCTATAATTGCTGCTCCTGAGAGCATATTTGCCATAAGCATTTCGTGCCCCGGAGCATCTATAAATGAAACATATCTTTGAGGAATTCCTTTTTTAGTGTTATAGTTTTCCCCATCTTTGTAGATAATTATTTCAGCATATCCAAGCTTTATTGTAATTCCTCTTTTGAGTTCTTCAGAATGGGTGTCTGTGAATTTTCCAGTTAACCGACTAAGCAAAGTTGTTTTTCCATGGTCTATGTGTCCGACAACTCCAACATTAATTTCTGGAAGATTTTTAGGTTTTAACATAAAAATTTTAGAATAAGTTAATTAAAAAAGGTTTGGGTTTAGAATGTTTTATTATGTTCAATTAAATTCCTCATAATCTCTAAGAATTTCTTTTGGAGAAGATTCATATTTG
>CAZOAN010000002.1:8732-27290 GCA_964577855.1 Candidatus Woesearchaeota archaeon
TCAATTAAATTCCTCATAATCTCTAAGAATTTCTTTTGGAGAAGATTCATATTTGCTTGCACTTTCATTTCCTGTCCTAAAGTTTTCCTGTGTTTTTATAAGTATTTCATCTAAATCTTCTGGACCTTCATTATCTTCTTCATCACTGAGTGGGGATATTTTTCTAGAAAGTTCATTTCCCAATTTCTGGCTCTAAAGTTTCAGATTTAATTTGTTCAGGAAATATTTCAGAAAGTTTCTTTGAACCTTCTTTTATAAGTTTTAGATTAATCTGGACTATTGCAGGGGAGATAATTTTTCCACGAACAGTTTTTCTTAATCTTAATCCTCCTGGTGTTGGATTAGATCTTTTTCTTTTTCCTTCTCTTTTGGGACGTTTGTGCATGGCTTTTCCATATGTTAAGAGCATTTTTTTTAATCCTATTCCTTCAACTTCCTTCATTGAGGTAAATCCTGATTTGTCACTTGTCCCTTTTATTTCAAATTCATATCCTTCAAAAGACGGAGAAATTTCCTTTCCCAATATTTTATCTCCTAAAGATTTTCCAACCAACTCTTCAGATTCTGTTTCAATCTTGTAGGTTTTACCTTCTTTAGTTCCGATATTTATTTTGAATGGCATAACATTTAGATTGAAAAATGGTTTTTAAATTATTCGTTTTGCAACAGAAGCTTTTTAAATGAATTATTATTGTTTTGTTTATTAAAGATAAAGTGGAAAAGAATATTAAAAAAAATTATAAGCAGAATTTTTCAAAAAATTTTAATTCAAAACAAAAATTTATGAAACCTCTTAATGTATATGAAAAGAAAATTGAAGATATAAGCGGTTCAAAGGAGACTGTTTCTATTACTGCGCATGTCAATAAAGTTGTTCAGACTGGCGGACCTACTGTTTTTGTTGTTTCAGATGGAACAGGAAATCTTTCTATTAAAGGATTTATAAAACCAGGAGTAAGAGCCTACCCTGAAATTGTTGAAGGTTTGATTGTTAAGGCAGTTGTTGAAATAGGGGAATTTCAGGGAGAAATGGAAGGTGAAATTAAATCTATGCATATATTAGATGAAGCAAATAAAAAACATTTTCTTGAATCAATGAAAGATATTGAGAAAAAAAGAGCAAAAGTTGTTTCTCCCAATTTTTTAGTTGAAAGTAATATTCTTAATAAACTTAAAGATGGTTTTATAGAAGCCGCAACCCAGATAAGGCTTGCTGTAATTCAAGATAGGCCAATAATTGTAAGACATCATAATGATACAGATGGTTATAGTTCTGGTTTTGCTCTTGAGAGAGCGATACTTCCTTTAATTGGGAAACAACACAGTTCTGTGAAAGCGGGTTGGGAATTTTTTACAAGAGCTCCTTGTGCTGCACCTTTTTATGAAATTGATGATTCAATAAGGGATATGGCATTGTCTTTAAGGAATGTTGCAAAACACTCAAATAAAATGCCTTTAATTATAATTGCAGATAATGGTTCCTCCCCCGAAGATTTAATGGGAATAAAACAAGGAAAAGTTCACGGGGCGGATTTTATTGTTGTTGACCATCATTATTTTGATAAAGACGTTATATCTAAAGAAGTTTTAGTTAATATAAATCCATTTTTAGTTGGAGAAGATGGGGCTAAATTTTCTGCAGGAATGTTGTGTGCTGAACTTGCAAGATTCATAAATCCTGAAGTGGAAAATATAGAGCAAATTCCTGCTCTGGCTGGCTTTGCTGACAGAATTGATATTGCAAATCCAGAATTAATGAACCAATACATGAAGATTGCTCAAACCCAAGGATATACAAAAGAATTGCTTTCTGATATTTCTCTTGTTATAGATTATGTTTCTTCAAAGGTAAGATTTATGGAAGTAAGGGAATATATAGAAGTTTTATTTGGAGAGCCAAGAAATAAACAAAAGCATCTTGTAGAACTCATGGCTCCCTATATAAGAGAGCTTGACAAAAAAGGATTTAAGATTGGAAAATCAAATGCAAAAGTTGAGAAAATAGGCAATGTTAATTTTCAGGTTTTATACTTTGAAGAGTTTTTTCCTGGATTTGGATTTTTCCCAAAACCAGGGAGGATTGTTGGATTGGTTCATGATTCGCTTCAGAAAGAAAAAGGAATTTCAAATTTAATTACTGTGGGGGTCATGGCAACTGCAATTACAATTAGAGCAACTGACGAATCTAATTTTTCAGTTCATGATTTAATTCATTTTCTTGATAAAAAAATCCCCGAAGCATTTATTGGGGGAGGGGGGCATAAAAATGCAGGTTCAATTAATTTTCTACCCAATAAACAGAAGCAGGTTTTTGAGTTATTGCAAGAATTTATCTCAAAGAGATAAATTAAAATTTTTAAGAAAAATTTAAAGGAATTTATTAAGGGAAGATAAACTTTTGATTTATGACAAACTTTATTAATTGATTTTGTTTTTTAATTTTATGGAAAAAAAGAAGGTTATAGATTACAAAAAAGTAATTATTCATTTGCATGATGTAACAAAGCATTATCCTATGGGGGATAATATTGTAAAAGCAGTTGATGGAATAAGTCTTGATATTCAGAGGGGAGATTTTGTTGCAGTTATGGGGCCATCTGGTTCTGGGAAGTCAACTGCAATGAATTTAATAGGAAGTTTGGATATGCCTACTCACGGACATATATTTCTTGATGGAGAAGATATTTCTTTATTGGATGAATCAGAACTTGCTCAGATTAGAGGAGAAAATGTTGGATTTATATTTCAGCAGTTTAATCTAATTCCTACTTTGACTGTTAAGGAAAATGTTGTTTTGCCCATGACACTTCAGGGATTATTTGAAGAAGAGAGAGAAGAAAAAGCAGATAAAATTCTTCAAAGGCTTGGTTTGTATGACAGAAAGGACCATTATCCAAATCAGATTTCTGGGGGGGAGCAACAGAGAGTTGCTATTGCAAGAGCTTTGGCAAATGACCCCGAAGTTATACTTGCAGATGAACCAACTGGAAATTTAGATACAAAAACAGGATTAAAAGTTATGGATTTTTTGACTGAATTGAATAAAGAAGGAAGAACAATTGTTCTTGTAACTCACTCTCCTGAATTGGCTAAAATGTATGCCCACACTGTTTACTGGCTTAAGGATGGGAAGATAGAGAAGATAACGAAGGAAAGGAAGAAGAGGTAAAATGAATTATTTCACTCTTGCATACAGAAATCTAAGAAAAAAGGGTTTGAGAAGTTATCTTACTCTTTTGGGAATATGCATAGGAATTCTTGCAGTTGTTTCTCTTATCACTCTTGGAAGCGGATTGAAAATTGCTGTTGGTTCGCAATTCGGGGTTTCATCAACAGAACTTATAAGTGTGGAGGCAAGCGGGGGTCTTCTTGGTCCCCCTGGTTCTGATGTTGTAAATCCCCTCACAAAAAATGATTTAGAAGAAATAAAAAAATTGAGCAGTGTAAAAGGAGCAATAGGGAGGAAAATAGAGACAGGAAAGCTCGAGTTCAATAATAAAGTTGTATTTGGTTATGCTTCAAACATCCCAGATGGGGAAGACAGGAAATTTATTTATGAGCAACTTGAAGCAAAACCCCTTGCAGGAAGATTATTGAAAGATGGAGAAATTGGAAAGGTATTTTTGGGTTATAATTTTTATGCTGACAAGGTTGGACTTGGGAAAATAATTATCCCCGGAAATAAAGTTAAAATTCAGGATAAAGAGTTTGAAGTTGTAGGAATTCTTGAAAAAAAAGGAAGTTTTATATTTGATAATTTAGTTTATATGAATGAGAAGGATTTGCAAGATTTATTTAATTATGAAGATTCTTTGGATTATATAGATGTTCTTCCAACAGATAAAGAGAATATTGAAAAAACAAAAGAAGATATTGAAAAATTGTTGCGAAGGCTTAGGGATGTTGATATTGGTTCAGAAGATTTTAAAGTTTCCACACCAGAGGCTTCTTTGAAGCAAGTAAATAGCATATTAAATGCAATCCAAATTTTTGTAATCATAATTGCTTCAATATCAATATTTGTGGGGGCTATAGGAATTATAAACACAATGGGCACATCTGTTCTTGAAAGAAAAAAAGAAATAGGAATAATGAAGGCGATTGGTGCAAAGAATTCCCAGATATTTATGCAATTTTTTATTGAGTCAGGATTTTTAGGATTAATAGGGGGAGGAATAGGTGTTATACTTGGGATTATTCTCGGTTATTTTGGAATATTGGGAATAAATAATTTTATAGGTTCAGATATACAACCTCAGATTAATTTCTTTCTTATATTCTTTTCATTGGTTGGAAGCTTTACAATAGGAGCTTTAGCAGGAATTCTTCCTGCAATGAAGGCAGCTAAGCAAAATCCTGTGGAGGCACTGCGGGGATGATATGAAAAATACAGATTTGCATACACACAGTTATTATTCAGATGGGAAATTTTCTCCCACACAATTAGTTAATCTCGCTAAAGAAAAAGGAATTAAAAATTTAGCTCTTACAGATCATAATTCTTTTAGGGGAGTTAAAGAAGCTATTAAGGAAGGAGAAAAGATTGGAGTTAATATTATTCCTGGAGTTGAGTTGAGAACAAAAGAAGGGGAAGTTTTAGGATATTTTATTGATATTAAAAATAAAGAATTTATTAAAAAAGTTAAAATAATTCGAGATAGAAGTAAAGAAGTCTTCAAAAACCTTTTAAAAGAGATTAATAAAAAAGGAATAAAAGTTAAATTTAGAGAAGTTTTAGATACTAAATTAAAAAGAGATAATGCGCTAATCGCCTATTTTTTTAAATTCCTTAAGGCTAAAAACCAAATAACCATTAAAGAAGTTAAAGAAATTATGAAAGGAGACTTATTTGAGCCACATTATTCAACAGAAGAAGTTATTGAAATGATTAATGATGCCGGAGGGGTGGCTGTTTTAGCTCATCCTTGGTATTCAAAGACATTTTTAGAAGAAGAAAGAATGAGAGAATTTGTTAATGCAGGATTAAAAGGAATAGAGATTAATAGTGGGGGAAGTGGTGAGGAAAAACAAGACTCATTGGATAAAATTAATAGATTCGCTAAGCAATATAACTTAATATTAACTTCTGGAAGTGATTTTCATGGTGATTCTACACTTATGTCCACTAAACATGAACTTGGTGCAACTAATTGTGATGAAAAAGTTGTTGAGCAATTAAAGGAGAGATTAAAGAAATGATAAGCAAAGAAAGCATAAAATATTCACTTAGAAATTTAAGTCATAGAAAGACAAGAAGTGCATTCACAATTATATCCATACTCGTAGGAATTGCGACAATATTCATTTTTGTAAGTTTTGGACTTGGGCTTTATAAATACATAGATGAAATATCAAGTGGTTCGTCTGCAGATAAGATTATGATTCAGCCAAAAGGTCTTGCAGGAATGGATCCTACTTTTTCTTTTTCAGAAAAAGAATTAGGTGTTGTAGAAAGAACTTCTGGGGTTTATGAGGCCAGTGGAGTTTATTTTAAAACTGCTGAAGTTCAAAAAGGAAAAGTAAAAAAATATACATATGTGATTGCCTATGACCCAAAAAAACCTCTTATAATGAGTATATTTAATATAGATGTTGAAATGGGGAGAGAATTACAACCGGGAGATTCCGGTGTTGTTCTTGGTTATAATTATCTTTTGCCAGATAAAATATTTTCTAAACCATATGAACTAAATGATAATATAGAGATTAATGGGAAGAAAATTAAAGTAATCGGATTTTATGAATCCGTTGGGAGCCCTCCAGACGATGCGCAAATTTATGTAACTAATGACTTTATTAAAGAATTGTACCCAAATGAAACTCTCCCTTATAATTGGATTGTTGCAAAGGTAGATGTTTCTAATATAGAAAGGGTAACAAAGGATGTTGAAAAAAATTTAAGAAAAGAAAGAAATCTTGATGAAGGAAAGGAGGATTTTTATGTTCAGTCTTATGATGCCATGATTGAATCTTATTCTATGATACTGGATATTGTAATTGGTTTTATTATATTAATTGCCCTTATTTCTGTTTTTGTTTCAGCAGTAAATACAGCAAATACAATGATTACTTCTGTTTTAGAAAGAGTTAAAGAAATTGGAGTGATAAAATCTATAGGTGGACAAAATTCTGAAATCTTTAGCATATTCTTATTTGAGAGTTCATTTTTAGGATTTGCTGCGGGAGTATTAGGAGTCATATTTGGATGGATTATAAGTTTTACGGGAGGAAAGATTCTTACAAGTTTGGGATATGGATTTTTACAACCATATTCACCATTCTGGTTATTCTTGAGTGGTATAGCCTTCGCAACATTAACTGGAGCTATATCTGGAGTTGTACCTGCAATAAGAGCATCAAAGATAAATCCTGTTGACGCTTTACGTTACGAATGAAATGAGTAATGTAATGAACTAACTTGTTAGTGCTTTAAGATATGGGTGAAGTTCCCACCCAGCCCACCCGAGGGAGAAAAGTAATTATTGTGTAAAATCCAACATTGTTTAACTGTGAATATTATTAAAACTGTTACAGATAATTAAATTTTTATATATCGAGAAATATTCACATCATCCCTTTCTTCTTCTTTCTCTCTTCTTCTCTTCTCTTTTTCTTAATTTTTCTCCAGACAAACCAAGCTACAACAGCAATGATTAATATGTAAAGCCAGTAAGGTTGTGACTTCTTGTCACTGTTTCTATCAAGGAAATATGATGAATCAAAATTAACTATCTTTTGCATTTCTCTTCTTACATTTATTGAATCTGTGTAAATTATATTGAGCTTTATTTCTGTTTCTCCCTTGGGGAGAACTGCTTCAAAGTTAGCAGTTGTATATTCATTTGAATCTAAATCTCCTATCACAACTCTGTTTGCCCCTTTAACTTCTATGTTTTCCTGCTTAGGTATCTCTATTGTAAGTGCTTCAACATCTGTCTTTTCGATGTTAAGTATTTCAAAAGTCAATTTTTTAGTATTGTAATCATAGTCCTTTACATTAACTTCAAAATCTGCTCTTGTATCTTTAACTGTTATATTAAATTCTTTAACAGAATTTGTGGAACCTATAGAAATTGAATAATAAACTTCAATTGGATTTTCTCCATCAAGTGCGTTTTCATCTACTCTTAGCTTGTAAGGAGCAAGATAGAAAGAGCCATAGTTTCTTTGATATGTTCCAGAGTTTATAGTTATTGGATTTTTAACATTCGGGTCAAGATAAATAGGATATTCCTCTTTTATGCCAAATGTGACAACACCGCAATCTGGATTTTCAAGTCCGTCTATTTCAAAAACAACTTTTACATAATCTCCTGGAATTGCAGGATAAGGGTCCTGATTTAGTAATGAAATTTCCAATTTACACGTTGCTGCCATTACAGTCCCAACCATAAAAAATATACCTAATAGAAAGACAAGACTTGTTATCACACCCTTTTTCATTATGTTATTAAATTTTTTTTGTTTTTAAATATTTGTAATTATATTCCCCAATCAGCTTTTGTTTTTCTTTTAATTTCAGCAATTTCCTGGAGAATTCTCATCTCATTTCCTGAAAGCAAATCCTTATTTTTTTTAAAATTTCTGAATTGAGATTCTCCTAAATCAGAATAAAGGAAATTTTTATTTTTCATTACTCTTTCAAAATTTATTCCAGACATAGATACTGCAACTTCCATTCCATCATTGGCTTCACTGACTGATTTTTTTTCAGATTGTATATTTTTTATTTTTCCTACCTTTTCTCCATTTTCATCTATTAAATGAATTTGTTGTTTCAACTTCCCGGCTTCAACTTTCACTCCAAAAATTGCTGGACTTGTATTTCTGAAAACATACTGGTGGAGAATTTTTAATTTGCATATTGTTGTCAATTCCATTAATCTTTTTTTCTCAATTTCCTTTTGTTTTTCAAGCCTCCAATCAATTAAATTTTCAATTAATTTGTAAACCACTTCCTCTGTTATTACTTTTATCTTTTTTCCCTGGTCTCTTATTAATTCATTTGCATCTTCTTCTATTGAAACATTAAATCCTGCTATTATTGCATCAAGTTCATTTATATCAATATTAGCCTTGGCGGAGATAACATCTGCCTTGTTTATGTTTCCTATGCCTGCTTTAACAACAGGTATCTTTTGATTTTCAAGAAGAAATAACAGTGCTTCAAGGCTTCCAAGAGAATCTGCCTTTGCAATTATGCCCTTGTTTTTTGTCTGTATTTTTTCAGAAATTTCTTTTTTAAATTTCTCTCTTAATTCTTTAATATTATTTTTATAAATCTCAAAAGGCATTCCAGGCAAAACCTCTTCTTTTTCAACTAATTGCATTCTTAGTCCTGTTGAAGCTGTAACTTTTTCCTTTGGTTTGAATCTTGCGCATAATGGTTCTATCTCTTCAAGAATTCTTATTTTTGTTATTATAGGATCCTTTTCTATATCAAAACTTGCAATTGCTATTTCGTCGGTTTTTTTTAATTCCCCATCATACAAAATTGCTTCTATGTAATTAGTTGATTTTTCTTTTTTTATTTCAAGGAGCACCCCTTTTGGTTCCTTTCCTAATTTTAATTTGTCAGAAAGATATTTTTGGCTTAATCCACAGAGCATCATAACTAATTCTGGTATTCCTTCTCTTGTTCTTGCAGAGCAGGGAACTAGTGCAATCTTTTTTGTAAAATCTGAAATATTATAATATAAATCCGCATCAAAACCATGACTATTTAGAGAGCCAATCAAAGTCATATATCTTTCATCAAAAGTCTGCTTAACATTCATTGCCTGACTTTCTATGCTCTCTTTTAGTGGTTTTTCATTGTTCTTTCTCCACCCAGATATATTATCAATTTTGTTGAGCGCAATCAAAAAAGGAGTTTTGTTTAATTTTAAAATTTGTATAACTTCTGCTGTTTGGGGTTTTATTCCTTCATTTATATCAATAACAAGAATAGCCAAATCTGCTAGAGAACCTCCTCTTTTTCTAAGATTTGTGAATGCTGCATGTCCGGGGGTATCAATAAGAAGAAATCCTGGGATGTTTAGTTTTATTCCTGATTTTTCAATTAAAGGGCAGGTTAGTTTTAATTGATTCATTGGATAGAGGGTGAAAGAAATCTTCTGGGTTATTCCTCCTTTTTCTCCTTCCTGAACACAAGTGCCTCTAAGACAATCAAGGATTGAAGTTTTTCCATGATCTACATGTCCGCAGACTGTTACAATTGGCTGTTTAATCTTCGCGTCTTTTTGGTGAAGATTTGAAATGTTAATTTCTTTAATCTTCGCGTCTTTTTGGTGAAGATTTGAAATGTTAATTTCTTTAATCTTCGCGTCTTTTTGGTGAAGATTTGAAGCTTTAGTTTCTTTTATTTTTGTTTCTGTCATATATTTACAACAACATATTTATTTTTAAAGATTGGGATTAGAGTTTTTGTATGTGTTTAAAAGAATATCCCTTTGGAAAAGTTAGCTATCACAAAACAGAGTATGAACCAATAAAAGTTATACGAATTACAGGTCTCTCAAATGTTGGTCCTAATTTTATAAATGAAATTGATGAGCAATTATGGTCAAGTCATTGGCATGATAAAAGTGCAACTCTTAAAATAAATTATATTCACACCCAAGATAGATTTGATAAAGATAATAAGGAATTTGGTTCTTGGTCGCAAAAAGAAGTTGAGAAATTTACAGATGATATAATTAATTTGACAGAAGCTTATAATGAATCTGCTAGAAAGTATAATCGCACAATTGCAGAGGAGTTTGTTAAAGAAAGAAAAGGATTATTAGACAAAATATTTTAGACTAAGGATTAATTGTACAATTTTAATAAATGTCTTTTAAAATTCAAAAAAAGAGGAGACAATAAACCGAAGTTCAATGTCTCCAACAGTTTAACCGAAGTTAAACCGACCTAACCGAAGTTAGGCATTTTATTGAAAAATTTAGATTATTTAAGTGTTTCGTTTTTGAACACTACTCCTTTTTTGGCCATTCAATCTTTGTTCCGCATTCAGGACAGAATTTCACAGGACATTCATATATAATCCCACAACCAGAACATTTTACCTGAATAACCTTTTTTTCTATAACTGCTTTGTATCCAGATTTACCAGAAAGAATCTTCCCCATTACATTTGAAAGTTCTTCACTCTTTTGCATTTCTGCCATCCTCTGTTGTATGTAGTTTGCTTCCATTTTAGTTTCTTTCCTCCTTTATTTCACTTATTTTAAAAATAATTAAAATTTATTTTTAAACTTTTTGCTTAATTTATGAATCATCTTTAATCTGGGGGTATTCATGTATATTCCCCTCATAATTCTTTAGCACAACTTTATTATCATCTATTTTTAATAAATATTCTGGAAGGAGAGGTATTTTCCCCCCTCCTCCAGGGGAATCTATTACAAAATTTGGAACACCCAAACCTGAAATGTGCCCTCTTAAAGATTTATAGATTTCAAGCCCCTTCTCAACCCTTGTTCTGAAATGGTTTGCTCCTTTAACCGGGTCACACTGATAAATGTAATATGGCTTAACCCTCATGCTAATTAAGCCTTTCATTAATCTTTTCATAATTTCAGGATTATCATTAATTCCTTTAAGAAGAACTGTCTGATTTCCAAGGGGAATTCCTGCATTGGCAAGCATTTCACATGCTTTTCTGCTTTCAGGAGTTATTTCATAAGGATGATTGAAGTGGGTATTTACATAAAGAGGATGATATTTTTTTAACATTTCACATAATTCCTCTGTTATTCTTTTGGGGAGAACGCATGGAATTCTTGTTCCAATTCTTATAATTCCATTCTCTCTTTTTGATATTATTGAATAAACAGCTTTGATTACTCTTTCCAAGGATTTGACTGGAAGCATGAAAGGGTCTCCTCCGGAGAGAATAACATCTTTTATCTCTTTGTGCTCTTTAATATATAGCAAGGCTTTTGCAATTTCTTCCCATGTTGGCCTCTTATTTGGGTCCCCCACTTTTCTCTTTCTTGTGCAAAATCTGCAATACATTGCACATGAATTTGAAATTCTGAATAAAACCCTGTCTGGATATCTGTGAATTATTAAAGACGGAACTCCTTGCCTGCTTTGATTTTCTGGTTCTTCATTTAAGGGGTCTTCTGCTCCGTAAGAATCCTGAATTTCTTTAATTGAGGGGATGCATTGCTTGTATATTCCATCCTCTTTTTCTTTAATCAGTGAAAAATAATAACTTGAGATTCTAAGAGGATATTTGCCACAAATTTTTTTTAATTCTTCTTTGTCTAAATGAAATATTTTTGAAATTTCATCTATTGAAATAAACTCCCCTGAATCGGATTGTTTATCTTCGGATTTTGTTGTCAATTGCACATTCTCACAATTCATTTTCAGTTCTCCAATGTTTTCTCTTCATCAAAATTATATAAAGGATAGGAAATTTCTGCATTTGCCTCTTGTTCTTTTGATTGGGTTGAAAATTCTTCTTCTTTTTCTTTTATTTGGGGTATAAATGAGTATGGCGAATTTATTTCATAAAATTTTGAAAATTTTCTTTCTGCAAATTCAATACTCTTTTTTTCCTGTTCATAATTGAAGTTAAGAATAGCTTGGTTAGAAGTTATATTGGGATTCGTGAATTCAATAGTTTTAATCGTTGCTGTTGAATTATTTTTAACAATTTCCCAGTCTTTTTTTAGATAATTAGCGTCGAAGGAATATTTCTGCCAGTTTGTTCTTATCTCTTCTTCAAGATTTTTTGCAGAACCAACTGTTTTATTTTTGCTTTTTTCAGTCTTTAAGAAAATAACTAGCTGAGAGAGAGTTCCATTTTTCTTTTTGCTCACTTCTTTTTTCCCTTCGAATTTGGAGGGCAGTTCAATACTTTGGGATGAATTTTTCATATTTGAAATTAATAATAGTTTTTCTTATGATACACTTATTTAAAAAGTTTTTGTTTGTCTTCAAAAAATTAGATCCAACCAACCAATAAACTCAATCCAACTAAGAAAAGCAATATTCCTGCAATTAAATGAAGCTTTTTTATGTTTCTTTCTTTCCATCCCGAAACATCCTCAACTCTTGAAAAACCAAAATGAACAATTCCAACAATTATAATCATGGGGATTACAAAAATTAAGTTATAGTATAAAAGCCAAGGAATTGTCTCTATAAATTTTAATCCAGAAATAAGCCCCGACGCAACAATATATGGTCCTATGGTGCAAGGAAGAAGGAAAAGTGTAACAACAAATCCTATTATGAATGCTCCTAGTGGGGAAGTTATCTTTTCAATTGTTCTTTTTACTTTTGGTCTTAGGAATAGTGGCATTTCTGTGGCAAAACTTCCTTTCTTGTATAAGAAAAAATCCTTTATATTTAATGCTCCAAGAACCATTGCTAGAATTGCCAATCCCTTATAAACATAATTTGAATTATTTCCTAGAAATTCTGCAAAAGTTTTAAAGAACTGGACTAAGACTATTCCATAAAAAACATATCCTATAAAAATTGCAGAGACAAAAGCCAACCCAGCATACAAAACTCTTTTTCCTTTTTCAGGATTTTGTATTAAAATAGATATCAAAATCATTGCAAGAACAGCAATAGCACAAGGATTTACAGAATCTGCTAATGCAAGAAGAGTTATTTTTCCAAGAGTGAAATCTGTAGGTAGCATTTTACTTATTTTGGTTAATAATTCATTTAAACTTTTCTATTTTTATTGCTTTTCCATTTATTATGGAATCAGATATTTTTTTCCTAGCAGAGGTCAGTATTCTTGAAAGGGTTGGTTGGGAAATTTGCATTTGTTTTGCGGCCAGTTCTTGAGAAATTTCTTTAAAATCAATTAGTCTTATTGCTTCAAATTCTGAGATATTTATTTCTATCTCTTCCAATTCTCTTATTGGAATTCCTGCCGGTTTAAAATAATTTGAATTTGGGTTTCCCCTTATTCTTCTTCTTTTACAAGGTCTTGACATTTTATTCTTCCAGGGGTTGGTTAAATCTTCTTTGTCTTCTTCCTCTTCCGCATTCACAAGGGCCCAAGCCTCTTCCTTGTGTAGGTTTTGCACCTTTACATTTTCCAAGTTGTCTTCCTGTTTTGGGTCCTTTTTTTTCTGGCCCCGTTCCGTCTTTATTTGGCATTTTATTTTCTCCTTATTGTTTATATTTAGTTATGAATACATATTCATAATACTATTTAAATGTTTTGTTTTTGAAATAAATATCTCAACATCCAGTTAATTCCTTTAATTTTTCAAATGATTGAACTCCCCCATATTCCTTCCCTTTTATAATCCAGGTTGGAGTCGAAATTAAATCCCCACATTTTCCCCCTTCAAAAAAGCAATCAACCACATTCAAATATTGATAATTTTCTCCAAACAAATTCTCCTGAACTTTACAGAAATGACAGCCCAGTCTTGTATATAAAACAGAATTTTTCCCTATGCATTTAGATATTTCTTCATCGGTTTCAGGAGGGTTCTTTACTAATATAATTATAGCAAGAATTATTACAAAAAGAATTATGATGAAAGTTATTAATCTTTCTTTACTCAATCGTTTCATAATATTTTTAATTAAAAAATAGTTTTAAATGTTTTGGGTTTATGTGGGAGCATAATTGTTCGCTAAAACCCTAATCTCATTCAACTATTAATTAATAATGTAATATGACCACTAGATATGATTTTACTTTGATAACTTAATCAGAAAATATATCAATAATCAGGCAATTCTTCTTTTACTTTGTCTTTTTTGGCTTCTTCATCTTTCTTACCCTCTTCTTTTGGTTCTTCTTTTGCTTCAGCACTTTCAACTTCTGCCATGTCTTCATCAGTTATTGAACTAATCATTTCCTTAAACTTGCCAAAATCTCCAGAAAGTATTCTTACACCTGATTTTGTGAAACCGGTATATCTATCGCTTGTAACAAATTCTCTTATTGTTAACCCCTTTCTTCCACCAAAATCATCAACTCTTATAACTATGTCGGTTGTGTCGTTTTTGTTTATTTTTCCTATATCTTTTTCCATAATTAACTCAAACAAGTTCCCTTTATAAATATTTTCGTAATTTTTGTGGGTATTTATATTTCACATAAAATTTATTGGATTTTTAATATACTCTTCAGGGCAAATAATCTTAAATAGTGCCTTTTACTGGGATTTATATGGCAGAGAAATGTCCCAAGTGTGGTGGAACAGGAATTGTAAAAGAAGCCGATGGAAGTGTTCACACTTGTTGGGATTGTTTAAGAGAAGGAAGAATGGATGTTCATTCAGATAAGGTTTCTGATTCTAAAATAAAAATATAATATTGATTCCAAGAAGAAATAGTTATTAGCCAAAATCAATCGTGTGCAAATACAATCTATAAAATATTGAGTAACTAATTAATAGGGCTGTTATAGATAATTGCCTCTTTTATTTCAAAACAGTGGCTTTTATTATAATAACATCTTTCAAAGGTTTGTCTTGAGCATTCTTTTGAACTTTTGCCATTGCATCAACAACATCCATGCCTTTCACAACTTCTCCAAATGCTGGATGTTTATCATCTAGAAAGTTATTATTTACAAGGTTTATAAAAAACTGAGAGCCACCAGTATTTGGTCCGGCATTTGCCATTGAAATAGTTCCTCTATTATTTTTATTTCCTCCATTGTGTGTAAATTCATCCTTTATGTTGTATCCTGGACCCCCACTTCCTGTTCCGGTAGGATCTCCCCCTTGAATCATGAAATTTTCAATAATTCTGTGAAATGTTACATCATCATAGAATCCCTGAGAAACCAATTTTTCAAAATTACCAGAGGTTATTGGCATGTCTTTGTAAAGTTGTATGACTATATCTCCATAGTTTGTTTCAAGTTTTATTTTTGTTGATTTTTCCATTATTGAGTTTCCTGTCATTTTTGTTAAAGCTATTGCGGTAAAGACGCATAGCACTAAAACTATTAGTGCAATCACCGTTTTTAAATTCATAGATTATTATAGAAATTTTATTTTTTAAATGTTTTTGTTATTATATTGTGGAATATATATTTTGGAGAATATACTTAGTCTTTTACTTTAAACTCTTTTTTCATTTCATCAATTACTTCATTTAGATTTTTTAATTTCTTATCCAAGGAGGATTTTACAAGCTGATTCCAAAACTCTTCCATCTTGTTAGGAGAATCTTTAGATACAAATGTTATTGGAGGAGAATCACTTCTATTATTTGTGACTTTTATTATAGAACTTAATAAACTATATTCTAATACTGCATAAGGATTCTTTTCGTTATCTAAATACTTTATTTCATTAACTTGAGATAGGCTAAAATTTACACTCATAGAGTAAATTAATAGAAGTTCTTTTTAAGAATTATTGCGTTTAATCTTTCATCTCAATCTTAACATTTACAGACTTAGGGATTTGCATTCTCACAATGTGGTGAAGAATTTTTTCGTTTGCGGGCAAATCAATAAGTCTTTTATGTATTCTCATCTCAAATCTGTCAAAGGTTGCAGTCCCATCTCCACAGGGAGATTTTCTTGTTGTTACCTTAAGCTTTTTAGTTGGAAGAGGAACGGGTCCGCTTATTGTTATCCCTGATTTTTTTGCTATCTCTTTTATAGATTCACAAATATTATTTAACATTTCAATATTGGTGCTGTTTAGTTTTATCCTTACCCTTGTCATATAACCTTTATAAAAAATTCATTTAAAAACCTTTTTATAGGATTGTTTGTTTGTTTTTTATAGGTGATTAACTTGGAACAAATATTTATTCAGTTGAGTTTGATTATTTTAATTGTTTTAGGAATTTCTTTTATTATGAGGTTGTTTAAACAGCCCCTTATAATAGGATATATTATCTCGGGAATTTTAATAGGTCCTCTTTTTTTGAACTTTGCGCTTTCTGGAGAGACTTTATCCACATTTTCCCAAATAGGGGTGGCTTTTCTATTATTTATTGTTGGACTTCATCTTAATCCGAAGGTTGTAAAAGAAGTAGGAAAGATTTCTGTAATAACGGGTGTAGGACAAGTAATATTTACTTCGCTAATAGGATATTTTATCTGTCTTCTTCTTGGTTTTTCTAATATTACTTCAATATACATTGCAATTGCTCTTACATTCTCTTCAACAATTATAATAATGAAATTATTATCAGATAAGGAAGCCCTGGATAAATTGTATGGAAGAATTTCCATTGGTTTTTTGCTTGTTCAGGATTTAATAGCAATAATAATTCTTATAGTTGTTTCTTCATTTTCAGGAGGGACTAATTCATGGAATTTTATATTAATGCTTTTAATAAAAGGAATAGGCGCTTTTTCACTTTTGTTTGTTTTTAGTTATTATGTTCTTCCAAAATTAAATTCTTTTTTTGAGAAGTCTCAGGAATTTTTGTTTGTATTTGCAATTGCATGGGGTTTTGGCCTTTCTGCTTTATTTTTGTATATAGGATTTTCAATTGAAGTGGGGGCATTAATGGCAGGAATTTTACTTTCCATGTTTCCCTACAGTTATGAGGTAAGTTCAAGATTAAGGCCTCTTAGAGATTTCTTTATAATTTCATTTTTTATAGTTCTTGGTTCTCAAATGATTTTTGCTGATATGCAAAGTATGGTTTTTCCAGCAATAATCTTATCTCTCTTTATACTCCTGGGCAATCCTTTAATTGTTATATTCCTTATGGGAAGGCTGGGGTACAGCAAAAGCACAGGATTTATGGCGGGGCTTACTGTGGCCCAGATAAGTGAATTTTCTTTAATTTTAATTGCATTAGGTGTAAAAGTAGGGCACCTTTCAAATGAAATTCTTTCTTTCGTTGCAATCGTGGGATTGATAACAATTGCCGGTTCAACTTATCTTATGATTTATTCAGATAAGATTTATCCATATTTTTCAAAGTATCTTTCTATATTTGAGAGGAAGAAAATAAAGGAGAAAAATATTAGTGAAAAAAATTACGAATATGTTCTCTTTGGAGAAAATAGAATAGGGTTTTCAATAATGAAGTCATTTATGAATATGAAAAAAAATTATCTTGTTGTGGATTTTAATCCTGAAAGAGTTAAGAAACTTTGTTCAAAAGGAGTATCGTGTATTTATGGAGATGTTTCAAATGTGGAATTCTTGGATGAGCTTAAGCTTCACAAGGCAAAATTAATAGTTTCTACAATTCCTGAAAAAGATGTTAATTTAACCTTATTAAATTTAATTCATAAAAGAAATAAAGAAGGAATTCTTATTGTTACAGCAAGGCATATTTCAGATGCATTTGATTTGTATAAAGCGGGCGCAGATTATGTAATTCTTCCTCATTTCTTAGGGGGGGAATATACTGCAAAAATTATTGAGAAAGCAAAAGAGAATAAGAAGATTTATAGAGAAGAAAAGGAAAAGCAAATAAAAGAATTAAAAGAAAGATTGGGTGAAGGACAAGAACACCCCAAAGTAGAAAAAGAACATCAATAAATTTGTGTTTATAAAAATAATTAATTAATATGGTAAATAAAAAAGGTTTAACAGAAAAACAAGCGAAATCAGGTTTAGAAAAGCATGGATTTAATGAGTTAACTGAGGTTAGATTGTATTCTCCTTTAAAAATTCTTTTTCATCAAATAAAAGGCAACTTTATGATTTATCTTTTAGCATGTGCCGTTGTTTTATCTTTTTTTGTTGGGAAAAATATAACTGCATATGCTATTCTTGGAGTTATTTTTCTCGTAGTTGTGGTGGGTTTTGTTCAGGAGTACAAGGCAGACAAGGTAATAAAATCTCTTCGTTCAATGCTTACACCGATTTCTATTGTAATACGGGATGGAGTTGAAAAGGAAGTTTTGTCTAAAGAGCTTGTTCCAGGAGATTTAATAGTTTTAAGAGGGGGAGAAAAAATTCCAGCAGATTGCAGAATTATAGAAGAAAAAGATTTGCTTGTTAATGAATCTATTCTTACAGGAGAGTCAAGGGAAGTTGAAAAGAGCGCTGTTAAAAAAGAAGGGGAGCATTCAGATAAAAACATTTTGTTCATGGGCTCTTTTGTTGTAAATGGAAGGTGCATGGCAGAAGTAATCAAGACAGGAATGAGCACAAAATTTGGGCAGATTTCAAGCATGATTTCAACAGCAGAAAAAGAACTTCCGCTTCAAAAAAAGATAAATAAAATTTCAAAATTTATGGCTTTTGTTGCAATTATTTTTTCCATACTTACAGGATTATTTATGATTATTGGAAAACCCCTTTCAGAAAATTTGCTTATTGACGCTTTAATTTTAGTTATAGCCTTGGCAGTGTCTGCCTTTCCAGAAGGTTTTCCTGTAGTCCTTATTACTGCCTTATCTTCGGGAGTTTCAAGAATGGCAAAGAAAAATGCAATTGTGAACAGAATGTCTATAATTGAAACTTTGGGGGAGACTACTGTTATTTGCTCAGATAAAACAGGAACTATTACAAAAGGAGAGATGACTGTTAAGAAAGTTTTTGAAGATAATTCTATTGTTGATGTTTCCGGAGTGGGTTACGAAGGGAATGGGGATTTTTTTTATGAAGGAAAAAAGATAGATAT
>CAZOAN010000003.1:0-22580 GCA_964577855.1 Candidatus Woesearchaeota archaeon
GAGGAAGAATGAAGACAAATTCTTTAATTATCTTTGAGCTATTCACCCTGTCTACACTGAATTTTCTTCTAAATTGCATTATTAAGATTAAAAACTATTTTATCATTCCTTTCAAATAAGGCATCTTTGATTCAATAAATTCTATAATCTCTTTCTTATATTGGGTATTTAAAGAAATTGCCTGATAATTTGGTTTTTTGTGAACTATAACCCAACCTTTCTTAGAAAGTTCTTTAATTATATCCTTTAAATTTTGAAATCTCTTAAAATGTTCCGTTCTGTCATATTTTTCTCCCCAATTTCCTTTACCTCTTGCTAATGCCGACATAAGTTGAGCTTTTTCTAAATCTGAAGCCATAAAATCTATTATTTCCCTATATATTTAAATGTTGCTATCTTTGACACTTTAATAACAAATATAGAAATATTTAAAAAGTATGATTTTCATACTTTTATATGAAAATAAAAGAAAACAAGTCCTTTTTCCTTATGCAGTTTGGAGATACTCCTCAACTTAGAGTTCTTGATTTCTTAATTGGGTTTCATTTCTTTGATTATCCTTTGACTGAAATAGCAAGAAATAGCAATGTGAGTTATAATTCTCTAAAATCTTTTTTTGATAATTTTATAGAATCTGGGATTGTTATTAAAACTAGAAAAGTTAGGAAATCTGATTACTACAAACTTAACCTTGAAAATCTCTTTGTTAAAAACTTAATTAAACTTGATTGGATGCTTGTTAAGTCAAATGTTTTAGAAGAAGAGCCAAAAAATATATTAAAAGTTAAATCGCCTTGTTAAAATTTGAACTGAAAAATTTTTAGATTAATTCTTCTTAAAAGAAAGATTATTAAATTGCTTAACACTTCTTTTATAATTATGGATGAAATAGACCCGTGGGGAGCAAAAGAGATTAAAATTGATGAGAAACTCATAAAGGAATTTGGATTAAAAAAGTTTGACAGGGAAAAACCTCCTTTTAATCATTATCTTTTTGAAAGAGGAATTCTTTTAGCACACAGGGATTTTGATATTATAGAAAAAAATCTCAAATCAAAAAAACCAGTTATTCAATTAACCGGTATTGCTTCTTCAGGTTCCCTGCATCTTGGACATAAAGTAGATGTTGATGTTTATTTAATGCTGAGAAAATTAGGAGCAAAAAGTTTTTTTGTGGTTTCTGATATAGATGCTTATGTTTCCCGCCCCAATTCAGTAATTCCCAGCCTTGATAAATCAAAAGAATATGCAGTGGATATAATTGCACATCTTCTCGCACTGGGAATACCCAAAGAAGAGATTTATGTGCAGAGCAGAAAAGAACCGCGCTATTATGAATTTGCTTTTGAAGTTTCAAAAAAAATAACTGAAAATGAATATAAGGCAATTTATGGGCATCTTAATCTTGGAAAACTTTCTGCAAATCTCCTTCAGTATTCAGACATACTTCACATGCAGTTAAAAGAATATTTTGGCCCAACACAAACTATAACAGGAATAGGCATAGAACAGGACCCCCACGCAAGAGCATGCAGAGATTTAGCAAGAAAACTTCCTTACAAAATGAAACTTCCTTCTTTCATTTATTTTTTACACCAATCGGGATTGCAGAAAGGAAGCAAGATGAGTGCTTCAATGCCTGACACTGCAATTTTCCTTGAAGATTCTGAAAATGAGATAAAAAGAAAAATAAGCAAAGCTTTTTCAGGAGGACAGGAAACTGCTGAACTTCACAGAAAAAAAGGGGGAGTTCCTGAAGCAGACAAAGCCTATGAAATTCTTTTTTATCATCATCCTGATTCAAAATTTGTAAAGAAAATATACGATGACTACAAATCAGGAAAAATGCTTACAGGAGAATTAAAAAAAATATGCACAGATTTTTTAGTATTATTTGCAAATGAACACAGGAAAAAAGTTGAGAAGAATCGAGAACTCGCAAGAAAAATCGTATATAATAAATAAAGATGATAAAAAGAGGGAACAAAACAGGGCAATTCTATTTTATGGCAACAATAATTATAATTGGGCTTATAATTGGGCTTGCAGTAATCTTCAATTATTCAACTAAAAGTAATTCTTATGAAGCAGAGGAAATTGCAAAAGAACTAAGCATAGAAAGTGAAAAAGTTATGGATTATGATAGTTTTCATTCTTCAGATGAATTTGAAGTAAACTTTGCGAAAGATTATTCTTCTTATGTTGGCAAAGACAAAGAAATTTATTTTATACTTGTTAATGGAGAACAAAAAGAGGCTTACAAATATACTGAAGGAATAAAGATTGATTTAATCAGTTATTTAGAAGTAATAGGTGAGGAAATACAATTTTCTCTTGACAATAGAATTTATGTTTTCAAACTTGAAGATGGGAAAAATTTTTACTTTTTAGTGGCTTACAATAAAAGAGGAGAAAGATATGTATTTTCAGGTTAAATCAAAAAAAGCTGTAAGTGTTATAATAGGATATGTTCTTCTTGTTACATTTGCAGTTATCATAGGTGTTATTGTCTACCAATGGATGAAAACTTATGTTCCTCAGGAGGATTTAAATTGTCCGGATGGAGTTTCAATTTTTATAGAAGATTATAGTTATGATTGCTCCTCAAAGATTCTCATTATCAATTTCAAAAATAATGGAAAATTTAACATAGGGGGATATTTTATTCATGCAACAAGTTCTCCAGAGCAAGAACTTGCAACAATAGATTTATCAAAAAACAACACTGATACTACTTCAGTAATTGTTGGGTCTACAGGAATAAAATTTGGGTTAATAGGAATTGACAATTCTCTCAAACCGAATGATATAGAAACAGAAAGATATAATCTTACAGGAACAGTTAATATATATTCTATTGAAATTCTTCCTATAAGATGGCAAAAAGAAAAAAATAGAAATATTTTGGTAAGCTGTAAAGATACAAAAATAATAGAGGGTATTGAATGCGATTAATCAAAGAATTTAAAAATAAAGAAGTGCATATATTAAAATGAAAAAGAGTGTGAAAGGGTTATCTCCAGTAATTGCGACTGTTCTTTTGATTACAATAGTTATTGTAATAGCTCTTATTGTTTTCCTTTGGATTAGAGGAATGACAGAAGAAGCAATAACTAAATTTGGAAACCAAAATGTGCAATTAGTTTGTGGTCAGGTTGCTTTTGAAGCAAGTTATACTGGAAACACATTATACATAACAAATCCTGGAAATATTCCTATATTCGGAATGAATGTTAAAATTATTGGAGAAGGAACACATTCAACTATAGATTTGAGAACCGAATCAGATAACTGGCCTGGAATGGGACTAAATCAAGGAGGGGCTTTTTCAGATGATTCTCTGAGTGAACTTCTGAATGGAAATGAAATAATTCTTATTCCTATTCTTATAGGAGAATCTAAAAGTGGAAGAAAAACTTATGTTTGTGATGAAAACCAATATGGATTCCAGATTATAATTTAAAATGAAAAACAAGAAATTTTTCAGCTTCGGCAGGTGGAATTCGTAGATGAAAAACAAGAAATCTCTTTCTACAGTTATTGCAACAGTTTTGCTTATACTTCTTGTGACAGTTGCAACAGCAATTGTGTGGGTATTTGTGAATAATATTGTAAGTGAAAGAACCAAGGGAGTTCAGTCGTGTTTTGATGTAGAATCTTCTGGGAAAGTAACTATAAATAATTATTATACGTGCTTTAATTCTACAGCAGGGGAAGTTCAGTTTTCAATAAATATAGGGGATGCTGAAATAGATAGCCTCGTTATATTTATACTCGTTGGTGGAAATTCAAGAAGTTTCACTTTAACTAACAACAATGCAAGCTTTGATGATTTAAAACCTTATAAGGGAATTTATAACACCAATGTAACACTCCCTAAAAAAAATGAAGGAAGAACATATGTTGCAAATTTTCCAGGAGTAGAAAAAGTTGATTGGATAAAAATAGCCCCAGTAATAGACAAAAAACAATGCGATTCAAGTGATGCAACTTATGAAATTGATAGTTGTGCTTTATTGGCAAGTTAAATTGTAGCTGATGAAAAATATTATAAACCAAATTCTATTTAAAATCCCATGAATAAAAGAGGCAATCTAAAAAGAGGTATCTCTTCAAAAAATCCTAGGGGGCAGAGCTCAATAATTTTTCAAAAGAAAAATTACAGAGGGCAGGTATGGGTTGAGACTGTCATTTATCTTTTGATAGCTTTTGTAATGATGGGATTGGTTCTTTCTTTTATAAGACCTAAAATAGAAGAATTGAGAGACAAGGCAATAATAGAGCAATCACTTGAAATAATAAAAGATATTGACAATTTAATTGTAACTATAGGAAGTCCGGGGAATAAAAGACTTGTTGAAATTGGGATAAAAAAAGGCTCTCTTACTATTGATTCTGAAAATGATACAATAATTTTTGAGATGAGTAGCAGGTATATATATACAGAACCAGGGGAAATTGTCCAGATAGGAAACATAAATGCACTAACAGAAATAAAGGGAAGAGAAAATGTGATAACTCTCAAAAGGAATTTCAGCGAAGAATATAATCTTACTTACAAGGATGAAGAATCTTCCAAAACTTTAGGCAAAAGCGCAACTCCGTACAGATTATTTTTCACAAACGAAGGAGAATTATCAGACAAAATAATTATAAATTTTGACACAGAATAATGGTAGAAAAAACAAAAAAAACAAGATGACAAAAACAAATACAGATATAAAGGATTATCCAAGACCAAAAATAAATTTTAATCCAGTAATTCCTCCTTTAAAAAGAATAAAGGATAAAACAAAAGTTGATGTAAGATATTGCCTTGTAGCCCCTTATGCTTTTGCTCATATACATTGGAACCCTGAAATCTATGAGGTTGTTTATGAAATTGAAGAGCCAGTATTAACAGAGGAAGAAAAGAAACACAAGGAAGAAATAATAACAGCCATGAATAACATGATTGACTTTGAAACAATTGTTGAAAAGGAAAAATCCAAATTGATTGATTATATTGACAAAAGATTTAAACTTCTGGCTATAGAACTTGGAATAGAAATCTCTTATGAAAGTTACAAAAAAATGTTTTATTATCTTTGCAGAGACTTTATGGGATTTAATGAAACAGAACCTCTGCTAAGAGATTATTTTGTCGAAGATATAGAATGCAACGGAGCAAATTCCCCAGTTTATGTGGTTCACAGAGTTTACAGAAATATGAAGACCAGTCTCATATTTAAAGATGCTGACAAACTTCAGAGTTTTGTTGAAAAACTTGCACAGAGATGCGGGAAATATATTTCTTATGCAAAGCCAATTCTTGACGGAAGTCTCCCGGACGGCTCGAGAGTAAATGCAACTTACACAAAAGACATAACAAGCAAGGGTCCCACATTTACAATAAGAAAATTTACAAAGACTCCGTGGACACCTGTTCAATTAATTTCTTTTGGAACATTGAGTCCTGAAATTCTTGCATATTTATGGATACTCGTGCAGTACAAAATGAACATACTTATTACAGGAGGAACTTCCTCAGGAAAAACTACTTTGCTTAATGCAATAGCATTTTTTATTCCTCCAGAAGCAAGAGTAGTTTCAATTGAAGATACCCGGGAATTAAATTTGCCCAGAGATAACTGGCTCCCAAGTGTTGTGAGAAGCGCCACAGGAATAGGTTCTACAGGAGAAATAAGCCTTTTCGACTTGCTTAAAAGTTCCTTCAGACAAAATCCTGATTATGTTATTGTAGGTGAAGTTAGAGGTGCAGAAGCATCTGTTTTGTTTCAGGGAATGGCTTCAGGACACGCTTCAATAAGCACAATACATGCAGATTCTGTGGATACTCTTATAAAAAGACTTGAAACTCCCCCGATAGAATTATCTCCAACTCTGCTGAATGTTTTGGATTGTGTATGCATAATGACTCATGCGATTGTAAACAAGGAAGAAACAAGAAAATTAAAAGAGGTTGTTGAAATAATAAATGTAACTTTAGATGGAATTGCCCTTACAAATACTCCATTTATGTGGAATCCCATGGAAAATGAATTCTATTCTAAAAAAAACAGCAAAATATTTGAAAAGATAAGAAAAAGATATGGAATGAAAGTTGAGGAATTGGATCTTGAATTCAGGAGAAGAGTTCAGCTTTTGTACCAAATATATCAAAAGAAAATTGTCAAATTTGAGGAAGTCCAGGAAATAATTAATGAATATTACAAAAGGCCCCTGGAAATTTTGAGGAAATTCGGAGTGGAATAATCAAAATATTTAATAACACAAATTACATTTTTCTCTTATGGATATTAGAAAGAGAAAAAGAGGGGAATCATCCGAAGGCCTTTCTTTTCTTAATCAATTAATAATGACTCTTGAAGAAGCAGAATTAAAACTTGAACAGGCTTATAAAAAAAATAATCCTGAACAAGTAAAAGCGGTAAAAGAATTTATTCTTAAAATACAAAAAAAAATATCTGAGGAGATAAAATGAAGATAAATATGGAAAATTTTGAAAAACTTAAGGAAATAATTTCCAAAGAAAAAAGAATGCTCAAAGAACTTAATTCCCTTGAAAATTATATCAAACGAGCAGATATAGGGGAGAAGAAAATGATTTCCTCACAAATTGCGCTTATTAAAAATGCTCTTAAAAAAACAAATGAAGAGATTCCCCCAATTCTTGAAAAAATAAACCTTATAAAAAATCTAAATCAAGAAAAGATAAAAGAAGAAACTCCTAAAATTAAAGAAGAAGAGACTCCCACAAAAAAATCCTTTAATATAAGCACGAGCCCTATAATTCTAAGAAAAGGATATTCTTTGAAAGACTTAAAGCCAACAAAACTTGAAGAGCAAACTCTAAAAAGAATGAGGAAAAAAAATGGAAAAATTGAGGTCAAAAAAGAAAAAAAACCAAGTGTTTATATTCAGCTTGCAAACCAGTGGTTTTCAAAACTTTCTGAAAAAATAATAAATGAAAAAACTTTCCAGGATTTGGAAAGGGACCTTATAAAAGCAAATCTCCAATTTACTCCAAGAAGCTACATTTCAGTTATATTTTTAACAACCCTTATAGCTTTTTTTGTTGGTATCTTTCTTGCAATATTCTTTTTATTTTTTAATATAGGGGCGGCTCTTCCTATAATAACAAAAGCAACCGGAGAATTCACAGCGAGATTATTGAAAGTTCTTCTTATTGTAATTCTTGCTCCAATTGCAACTTTTATAATCATGTACATTTATCCTAATCTTGAAAAAAGCTCAACAGAAACAAAAATAGGAAATGAATTGCCATTTGCTACAATTCATATGTCTGCTATTTCAGGTTCAATGATTGATCCAAGCAAGATGTTTGATATCATTATCTCCACACATGAATATCCTGCTATTGAAAAAGAATTTAAGAAACTAATAAATGAAATAAATCTTTATGGATATGATTTGGTAAGTGCTCTGAGGAACAGCGCTTATAATAGCCCAAGTAAAAAACTTTCAGAACTATTTAACGGACTTGCAACAACTATAAATTCAGGAGGATATCTTCCTGAATTCTTTGAGAAAAGATCGCAAACACTTCTTTTTGAAGATCGCCTTGAACAGGAAAAGAAAACAAAAGCCGCAGAAACATTTATGGACATATACATAAGTTTGGTTATTGCAGCCCCTATGATTTTGATGATTTTGCTCATGATGATGAAAATCAGCGGTTTGGGAATTTCCATGAGCACATCAATGATAACTATTATTATGGTTCTCGTAGTCACTATGATAAATGTTGTCTTCCTGACATTTTTACAATTAAAAAAATAAAATGAAAGAACATATACTTTTCGTTTGCAGATACAATCGATTTAGAAGCGTCTTAGCCGAGGCATTTTTTAATAAGTATAACAAAGACAAATCTATAATAGCCAAATCAGCCGCACCAATCCGAGGAAAACCCTTAGGAGAGAATGTAAAGAAATTAGCAAAAGAATTTAAGGTTAAAATTAAAGATAAACCTCACGGATTAACTTCTAAGATTATGAAATGGCAAAATATAACAGTTATTGTTGCAGATAATGTTCCAAAAGATCTTTTCAATAAAAACAAAATCTATGGAAAAAAAGTTATCCATTGGCACATTAAAGATGTAAAGGAAAATAGTTTTGAAGAAATGAAAAAAATAACTCTAAATATAAAAAGAAATGTAATTAAACTCGTTAAAGACCTTAAAAAATGGAAATAAAAAAAATACATCTTTTGGGAATTGGGGCAGCTTTAATTATTATTGGTTTATCTTTCTTATTTAGAGATACAAAACTCTTCTTTCTTATAATAGGAATAGGGGTGCTCGCAGGAGTTTTGCCTTTTGTAATTTCTCTTATTAATGAAACGCGAATTGAAACTGAAAAAGAGGAAATGTTTCTTGAATTTACAAGGAATCTTGTTGAAAGTGTTAAAACAGGAACTCCTATAAGCAGAAGCATAATTAATCTTAAAGATAAAGCTTATGGTGTTTTAGGGCAAAATGTAAAAAAGCTTGCAAATCAAATTTCTTTAGGAATACCTATAAATTTAGCACTCCAGGTTTTTTCAAAAGATGTTGATAATCAGACTGTATCAAGAACAATTATTCTTATAGGACAGGCTGAAAGAGCAGGTGGAGATATAGGAGAAATTCTTGAATCAGTTGCAGAAGCAGTAAGCATGTCAGACAAACTAAAAAAAGAGAGGAAAGCTGCAATATCAACCCTTGTTGTTCAGGGATATATAATTTTCTTTGTTTTTATGATAATAATATTAATAATGCAGTTTCAGATTCTTCCAATGGTTTCAGGAATTGCTGAATTGGGCTCTATAGGAGGAGGAACTTTTGCAAATGTGGGCGCAGGAGGAGGAGAAGCCATTGGCCAGGAGGATATTTCAAATTCTTTTTTATATCTTCTCTTAATTCAAGGTTTTTTCACAGGATTGACCATAGGAAAATTAGGAGAAGGCGGAATTAAAGCAGGAATAAAACATTCTTTTGCTTTAATGCTTATATCTTTCGTGGTTTCTGCTGGTGCAAATATTGTATTGGGATAAATTAGATTGATAATAAATTTAGAGAAACAATTATCTGTAACAGTTTAGTTATTATGATTAACCAACCTTAATATTACATTTGCAATATATGATTTTACTAAGATAATTATATAAATTAATTAAAAATATATTCATCCTTCATCAAAAATTTCTTTTGCAAGAGAATAAATTCCCTTTAAAGATTTTAGAACATATGAGTGGGCTTTCACTCTTTTTTTTAAAGGAATACCAACAGTTCTTGTTTCTATAACTATAACACTCTTTGCATCTGGGCCTTTCTTTATTTGATTATGAACAATTATCTTCTCTGCAGAGAATAATTCATCTATAGAACCATCATTTATGTTTGAAACAACTCCTTTTATTATCTTTTCATGAAAGGAAGTTTCCCCTTTTTCAACAAATTTAAATCCCTGTTTTTTTAATATATTTATAATTTTTCTTGCAATTGGGTCATAAATTTTTAATTTTCCCTGGGAATAAATATATTGCTTTTTTGCACTTTCGTCTTCATGAAAATCTAAAACCAACAAAGGAGGGTAATTTTCTGAATGTTGAACAATATAAGAAGATATTTCTTCTGATTCTTTATTTACTGCCTGCTTTGCCTGGGCTTTTCCTGTTTTTTTGTTTATAAGAAAATGTTCTGAAGCACCTACACTTGGGATTTCAATTTGAGCTATTTTGTCATCAACTCTCTTTAATGTAGGATATCTCCAATCTCTCCTATATCCTGAAGGATTGCACAAAGGAAGCAGAACTATTGGAATCTTTTTAGCAAGTTTATTTAAAAATCTTATATTTTTTGCAATTGCATTTACACCTGCAGGTTCTTCTCCATGTATTCCTGCTATAATCCACAGTGCATCTCCTTTTTTTCTTGTTCTAAATGCAAGAATTGGAAGAGATTTTCTTTTATTTTCTTTTAAATCAATTCTTTGGGAACATAAAATCTCCTTAATCCAACGAGAATCTTTAAGCCTAGAAAGTTTTCTATAAATCTCTATTATGGACATTCTTCCGTCTTTTTTGTATGTACTTACATTTGGAAAATTAATTTCTACCATTTTAAGAATTTAAATTTAATTACTATTAGATAGAAAAAAACATTAATAAATGTTTTTGATGATTGGTAGAATTAATTAATCTTGGAAGAATGCCCCCAAGACTGAAATTAGAAATTTCGTCTGTGTTTTCATCTGCTCTGCAGATGCCCCCACGAGGATTTGAACCTCGGTTTTAACCTCCGCAAGGTTATGTTCTATCCGGGCTGAACTATAGGGGCTTAAACATAAATGCAACTACAATCCCAAATACACTAAAATATAAAAACTTATTTCATTGGGTTTTTATATGTTAATAGGGCTTACAGGAAGAATTGCAGCAGGAAAGGGAGTTATCTCTGAATTTTTCAAGGAAAAAGGATTTGAGTATCTTTCATTATCCCAAGAAGTTAGAATAGAAGCCAAAAAAAGAGGAATTTATCTTGAAAGAAAAAATCTGCAGGATTTGGGAAACCTTATGAGAAATGAAGAAGGCTCAGGAGTTCTAGCAAAGAGAATAAAGGAAAAAATTGATATAAACAAAGATTATATTATTGATGGCATTAGAAATGTTGGAGAAATAGAGGAGCTAAGAAAAGATTTCAAAGATAAGTTTTATTTAATTTCAGTTGATTCTGATTTAAATTTTAGATGGAGAAATTTGCAAAATAGGGGAAAAGAAAGTGATCCTAAAAAATTTGAAGAATTTTTGGAGGCAGATAAAAGGGATTTTGAAGAGAATCTTGAAAACGGACAGCAAGTTAAAAGATGTATGATGTTGGCAAACTATCATGTTTTAAATAACAACACAATAGAACATCTAAGGGAGCAATTAAAAGAAATTTACAAAAAAATAAAAAAATGTTAATAGGACTTTTTGGGAAGCCTTCTTGACAAAATATATAAACCTCTGATTACTCTATTTTATATGATTTTCCATATATGGGATTTGGAGAGAGTTCATATTCAAATAAAACAAGAATTTCTAAAATATATAAATTCTGAGATTAAACAAAAATTTCATTCTAAAAAGAATATTTATGCAAAAGTATCTCAAATAGAAAAAATTCCTTTTAGTACTTTCAGAAATATTTTAAAAAGATCAAGCATGATTAACTTCTTTGTATCTCTTGAAATTTATCTATTAATTTGTAAAGAATTGAACATAAGCAAAGAAGATTTAGAAGAGAATATTGTTAAATATAAAACAGCTGGAGGAGTAAATTATATAGAAAATCCTATCTTGCCTATAAAAATAACTCCTGTATTTGATATGCTATTAGCTCATCACATTGGGGATGGAACAGTTATTAATCCAAAACTTGGAAGGCTTCCCTATTTTGGGTATAGACAATTTGATAAATTTTACAGAATACAATATATTAAAAAAATAGAAAGTGTTTTTGGAGATATTAAATTTAAAAAAGATTACATTGAAAACTCAACAAGGCCTTATTGTCCTCCTGTTTTATCTTCATTATTCTTTAAATATTATAATATTAAAATTGAAGATTTCCTATCAGATAGAGCAAGAATTCCTCCATTTGTTTTTGATAAAGAGAAAGATAGCCTTTTGGCTATCTTAATTGCTTTTATAATTGACGAAGGAAATATAGATTCTACTCAAATAACAATCCACTTACATAATGAATTATTAATCAAAGATTTAGGAAAGATATGTGAATTACTTGGTTATGAACATAAAATTACAAAAGGTAAATATGATACTGGGAATCATGATAGACTTCATATTTTAAGGGGGGGTATGAAAAAATTATGGTCTGATTATGGATTATTAAATAAAAGATACCCCCAAATCAATCTTGGTTGGAAAGGCAAAAAGATAGAAGATTCTTTTAAAATTTATGATAGAAAAATTATAAGAACAAAAGGAAATAATGAATTAATCTTCCTTCTATTGAAAAAAGAACAGCTCTCAGTAAATCAAATATCAGAGATATTACTTATGACACGACAAGGAGTTAGATATCATATACATAATCTTTTAAGGGATAAAAAGATTAAAATAATAAATAAAAATGAATCTAATTGGATATATGGAGTTTAAAAAATGCTGATTGGAATGGTGGGCAAGCCCAGCACGGGCAAGTCAACTTTCTTTAAAGCAGCTACTTTAGCAGAAGTTGAAATAGCTTCTTATCCATTCACAACAATAAAGCCAAATCACGGGGTTGGTTATGTAAGAATTGACTGCATTGATAAAGAATTCAAAACACAATGCAATCCAAATCACGGCTTTTGCATAAACCACCAGAGATTTGTTCCAGTTGATTTAATGGATGTTGCAGGGTTAGTCCCTGGTGCTTCTGAAGGAAAAGGATTAGGAAATCAATTTTTAGATGATTTAAGAGGGGCAGATATTTTTATTCATATAGTAGATTGTTCTGGAGAAACAAATGCAGAAGGAAAAATGCTTGGAAAAGAACAAGATTATGATGTTTGTAAAGATGTTGAATTTTTAGAAGAAGAATTAGATAAATGGTTTTACAATATTTTGTTTAAGGCTTGGAAAGCTTTTGCAAGAAAAGCTGAAATAGAACATTCAAAATTTAGTGAGGCTGTTGTAAAACAGTTTTCAGGATTAAAAGTTAAAGAAGAACAGGTTAAAGACGTTTTATTAAAAATAAATCTTCCAGAAAAAGCCTCAGAATGGAATGAAAAACAATTGATGAAATTTGCTTCTGCCTTGAGAAAAGAAAGCAAACCAATGATTATTGCAACAAATAAAGTTGATATGGAAAATGGGGAACAAAACTACAAAAAAATAAAGGAGAAATTCAAAGATTACTTGGTTATCCCCTGCTCTGCTGATTCTGAATTGGCTTTAAGGCAGGCTTCAAAATTGGGTTTAATAGAATATATTCCTGGAGACAAAGAATTCAAAATATTAAAAGAATTAAATGAAAAACAAACTTCGGCTCTGAATAAAATAAAAGAAAATGTTCTTGAAAAATATGAATATGGGACAGGTGTGCAGGAAGTATTAAACAAGGCTGTTTTTGATTTTCTCAAATATATTGCAATATTTCCAGCCTCTGCAAATAAGTTAGGGGACAGCAAAGGAAATATACTGCCTGATTGCTTTTTAATGCCTCCTGAAACAACTGCTCTTGACTTTGCATATTATCTACA
This sequence comes from Candidatus Woesearchaeota archaeon, assembly GCA_964577855.1. Lineage (GTDB taxonomy): Archaea > Nanobdellota > Nanobdellia > Pacearchaeales > GW2011-AR1 > MWBV01. The sequence continues at coordinate 13,257 of CAZOAN010000003.1, forward strand.
TACTGATTTTGGAAAAAATTTTATAAAAGCAATTGACGCAAGAACAAAAATGGCTTGGGGAAAAGAACACAAATTAAAGCACAGGGATGGATTAGAGATTATAACAAGATAATTTTATAACTCCTTTTATCTTTAATTAATTATGAAAAAGGGTGTTGATGTGCTAAAATTGTCTGAAAAACTTTTCAAAGAATTAAAACCTTTGTGCAAAAGAATTCAAATTGCAGGAAGCATCCGCCGTAAAGAAAAAAATCCTGTTGACATTGATATTGTATTAATTCCCAAAGACAGAATTAAATTGGAAGAATTTATGAAGACAAAAGGAAAATTCATTCAGGGAGGAGAGCACGAATCAACCTGGAATGTTCAAGGCATTAAAGTTGAACTTTACTACACTAACAAAGAGGAATGGGGTGCTGAACTGCTTGCTTATTCTGGGAAAAAAGGCTCTAATATTGGATTGAGGCTTGTTGCAAAAAGAAAAGGATTCAAACTGACACAGCACGGACTATTTAACAGAAGAACAGGAAAGAAAATTGCAGGAAAAACAGAAACAGAAATTTACAGTGATTTGGGAAGGCCATATAAGAAGCCTGAAGAGAGATAATTTATTTCAAAATGAAGTTTGCTGGATTAATTATATAAACCATTATTAATTTTACTAAGAATGAAATACGAACCTGCTGAAGATTTACAGAAAATCGCAGAAGAAATTTCAAGACTGCTTTTTCCCCATATTATAATGGAAAGGGTGAAATGTTACAGGAGTTATGGAAGCTCTACAAAAAGGACAGTCGCCAGATGCCATGCCCTCGGAAAACTTATGCAAAAAGCGATAGGAGTTGAAGCATATTATGCTTTGGAATTTCTCTCCTCAAGATTTGATAAGTTGAAAGAAGAAGATAAAATAAAAACTATTATTCACGAATTAATGCATATCCCCCAAACCTTTGGAGGAGGATTCAGGCATCATAATTTTGTATGTGAAAAAAATGTTGATTTGTATCACAAAACATATCTTGCAAAAATGGGGTTCTTTAAAAAAGAATCTACAATGGTAGAAAAGGAAAAAGAAAAATATGAGAAAAATAAAAGCTGGTTCAAACAAAAATGATAATAAACTATAATTCTAAAAATATAGAAATCCCAAATGTAAAAAAAGTTTCAAAACTTGGGGAAGCTAGGGGTCTGATGTTTCGTGGAAAGGAAAAATGCCCTGCACTTTTATTTGAATTCAATAAACCCACAAAAATGAAAATTCATTCTTTTTTTGTCTTCTTTAGGTTTGCTGCTGTCTGGCTCGACGATAAAAACAAAATTATTGATTTAAAAATTGTAAAACCCTTTAGATTGTCAGTTTCATGCAAAAAACCTTTTTATAATTTGATTGAAATTCCGTTAAGTAGGAGATATCAAAAAGAGATTAGATTTCTGCTCGGAAAATAAGTAACTACTCCTCGGGAACTTTCCCTCGTCGAAGAAAGATTTAAAAAGAATAATCCCCATAACAAACTATAATAATTACAAAAGGAGGTTAAAAATGGGAACAGTAATTGCAAAAAATATTGTGAAAAGAAAGCCAGGTTATCTTTACTATGTAGACGGCAAGGGAAATGTCTGCGAGGCTAAGATGGCTAGAGGTGGAAAGAAGAAGAAAAAGAAAGCAGTTAAAAAGAAAAAGAAAAGATAAATTTTCTTTATCTCTTTTGTCTTTTCTTCATTTTTATTTTTTTAATTAATTTTATATACTCTTTCTTGTTTTTTTTTTGATGACAATTGTTTTAGGAATTGAATCAACTGCACACACTTTTGGAATAGGTGTTGTGAAGGATGAGAAAATTTTGGCGAATGTTCGTGATATGTATATTACAGAAAAAGGGGGAATAATACCTGTTGAATCTGCAAAACATCATGCAAAAATATCTCATGAAGTGTATGAAAAAGCTCTTGAGGTTTCTGGAATAAAAGAAAAAGAAATTGACGCAGTTGCATTTTCACAAGGTCCTGGACTTGCGCCCTGTCTTCTCGAGGGAATGAAATTTGCAAAAGAAATTTCTTTTAAATTAAAAAAACCACTTGTTGGAGTGAATCATTGTGTTTCGCATCTCGAAATAGGAAAAATAACAGGAGCAAAAGACCCTGTAATGCTCTATGCATCTGGTGCAAATACACAGGTTATAGCTTATGCCTCTGGAAAATACAGGGTTTTTGGAGAGACACTTGATATTGGAGTTGGAAATTTTATAGATAATTTTGCCAGATATGCTGGAATAGGATTTCCAGGGGGGCCTGCAATAGAAAAAATTTCAAAAGAAGGGAAAAATTTTATTGAACTTCCCTACAAAGTTAAAGGAATGGACATTGCTCTTTCAGGAATTCTTACTAATTTAAAACAAAAAATTGAATCAAAAAAATATTCCTTGGAAGATTTATCCTATTCTCTTCAGGAAACTGTCTTTGCAATGCTTGTTGAAACTGCCGAGAGGGCCTTAGCACATACTGGAAAAAATGAACTTTTATTGGGAGGGGGAGTTGCCTGCAATTCAAGACTTCAGGAAATGTGCAAAATTATGTGCAAAGAAAGAGGTGCAAAATTTTTCTGCCCAGAAAAAAGCTTGCTTGTTGATAATGGAGCTATGATAGCCTTCCTTGGAGAAATAATATTCAAATCAAAACCAAATATATTTTCAAAAGAGCAAATTGACAAGATAGATATCCATCCGATGGATAGAACTGATGATATTAATGTTGATTGGAAGTGCTAAGTTCTGTTCCAAACTCATGATTAAAACTGGAAATTCAATTATCACCTAAAATCTTAATCTTATTCAACTATTAATCAACCTTAATAATGCAATAAAAATATATGATTTTACTAAGATAACTAAATGAATTGACTAATTTTAAAAACTTCATTTATCTCTTCATATTATGAATAAAAGAGGTAAAAATAAATATTTTTCCCACTACAACTTTTTTCCAAAAAATCGTAGAGGTTCGCATGTTGAGGTTATAATCTCATTCATTATATTTGTAACTTTTATATTCTTTATTTTTTTAATTATTGAACCTTCTGTAAATACGCAGAAAGAGAAGGAGGGTGTTCTTAATAATATTGAATTTGAGATAATGGACAGGATTTCTTCAGATATGACTATAATAACAGTAAAAGTTACTTCTTCAACAAGTCAAAACTGCATAGAATTAGATGAAGAAATAACAAATTTAGGCATAGATTCAAGAATTGTTTCAAAAGGAAGTTCTGAACAACCTCTTAATTGCTACATCTCATCAGCAGATTCTGATGATTTGCGAATTGAAAGAACAAGCACATCTGACAATTTCCTAAAAATTTATTCTTCAGATGCTTTTGCCCAAGCAGAATCTAGTTCTTCCAGTTGCCAAAACCTGCAAAGAGGAACAAATTATGAATTGGGATTGACAAAAACAGACAAATATATATTTGAGACAAAAATTCTTGATTTAATAAATGAAGATTATGAAACATTAAAAAGCAGCTTAAAAATCCCTAAAGGAGTAGAATTTGGATATGGGATTAAGCTTTCAAATGGAACCACTTTTGAAACTGAAGGAAAAGAATTATCAACAAATATTTACGTAAAGGAGACTCCAATTAAATATGTTGACTCAAAAGGAAATATATTAATAGGATTTCTTAAAACAAAAGTATGGTAAAAATAAATATTAAAATAAAATCAAAGAGGGGATGGATAAGGCTTATAGAAGTTTTTATAGCAATACTTCTTCTCGCAGGGGTGCTGTTGGTTGTAGTTAACAGAAGCAATTCTCCTGATAAAGACAGTTTATACATTGAAATATCTCAAAAGGAATTTGCAATTCTCAGAGATATAGAGTTAAATAATACTTTAAGAACAGAAATTTTGAGTATAACCCCTCCTGTTGAATGGGATAGTTTTAGTCCTGAACTTCAAAATGTAAAAAACAGAATAATAAATTTAACTCCTTCAAATCTCGAATGTAAAGCTAAAATCTGCCAAATCAATGAAGATTGCACTATGAGTGAATTCTCAGGAAAAAATGTATATGCAGAATCTGTTCTTATATCAGCAAATTTAAACACATATTCTCCAAGACAATTAAAATTATTCTGCATGGAAAATGAAGGTTAATGAATTTTTTCTTAATAACTAATTATTATAAATAGTTTGTCAATTATATTTTTTAAAGTTTCTTTGTTCACTTGGCCAATCTTTTTTATAATTAATTCCTTATCTAATTTTAATAAATTTTCTGTTTTTATAGAACATTTTGTCAAGAGTTTTCCTTCACTCAAATTATTATTTGTTAAACTAATTGTGTATTTATCCTTTAAAATATTTGAAGTAACTCCAATTACAAGGACATCATCGGAATATTTATTGAATTCATCATTGCTAATTACTATAACAGGCCTCACTTTCCTGCCTGATTGATCTGAGAATGGAAAGGGAACCAGCAATAAGTCTTTTTGTTCTATCATAAATATTTGCCCCAGACTTCATCATCTTTTTTATTAGCCCATATTTTATTCATTGATTTTTCAGCCAAAATCATCCATCCAATTTTTTCTTTTTTGTTTTTTTCTAATTTTTCCATTATTAAATGTCTAATAAATTCAGATTTAGAAGGATAATTCTTATTTTTGACAAATTCATCTAATTCGGAAGCTTCCTCTTCTGGTAATTTTATAGTTATTGTTTTCATAGTAATCTCTCGGGATTACTTATTTATATATTTTTCTATTTAAAAAATTATTTTTCAATAAGATTATTAGTTATTATAAATTATCGCGGTAAAATCATATCATTTAATAGTTGAACAAGATTATAAGTTTTATACATTAATTATATTCTCCAAGGGTGGGTGGGGGGAATAGTTTTATAGATATAATCATCCTTTCCAATTAATTATCGGAAGAATATGCTTTATTATCTTCACACTTTTCTCCTGCGCTTTCATTACTTTATTTATATCCTTGTAAGCCATAGGCGCTTCATTCAACGTCTTCATGGAAATTGTCCCCTTAATTCCTTCCATGCTCTTTTTAAAACTCTCCATTGATATTTTTTCTTTGGCTTCTTTCCTGCTTAAAATTCTCCCTGCACCGTGAGTAGATGAATTCAGAAATTTTGAATTTCCCAATCCAACAACTAAAAAAGAACCATCCCTCATGTTTCCGGGAATAATTCCTCTCTCTCCTTTTTTTGCAGGAGTTGCACCTTTTCTGTGAATGTAAAATCCTTTTTCAAGAACTGCATGATTATGATTTTTATTTACCCATAATTCTGTTTTTAGTTTTTCTTTTAAAATCCCTTCCAAAATTCCAATTACTTTATAACTCATTTCCAATCTGTTTAGCAAAGCATATTCAAGTCCGAAGTCCAGTATATTCAAATATTCTTTTCCAAGCTGTGACTTTATATCCAAAGGAAAAGTCCTTTCATAATCTGTTTCACTCTTTGAAGCGCTTATCATATATTTTTTTGCTACCTTATGTCCGATTCCTCTACTTCCGGAATGAATTATTAACCATATTTCCTTTTTATAAAATCCCAATTCTATAAAGTGATTTCCTCCTCCAAGAGATCCGAGATGTTTGAGAGAAGTATCTTTTAACAATCTTAGAATATTTTTATCATAAACCCCCTTTTCAAATTTTTCTAACAATTTCTTAAAATTTTCTATTGTCGTTTTAGTTATATTTTTCTCTTTGTTGGTGTTTCCGACCCCCATTGGAATTTCTTTAACAACTTTGTTGTAAATTTCATCTACATTATTTTTCACTTTATCAAATATGCCCTTTCCTTTGATTCTTACAGCAATCATTCCACACCCTATATCAAATCCGACCCAAGATGGAACAATATACCCTTTTGTTGCAAGAACCGCACCTATTGGAGCAACATATCCTTTATGGGAATCAGGCATTAAAGCTGCAGAAGTCACGAAAGCCTGAGAATAACATTCTTTAAATTGTCTCAAAGTTTCCTCGTCTGCATCTAAAGAATAATCAAAAACTTTTTTTTCCATATTGTAAGATTAATTACAAAATTTATAAAATGTTTGGTTATATAATGGATTCCATAATAAAAAATTTATAGGGAAGCTTTTAGTAAGGATTAAGTGAAAAAACAAGAGCAAAACCTTTAAATATTACTACACTATAGTTACAATATGGGAAAAATAATAAAAGACCTTGCAAGCTTGCTGAGGAAAACAGCAATTATTTCAAGCATGGCAATTCCTTTGGTTTTTGCCAGTTGTGAAGAGGAAAACTATCCTCCTGTGGCGAAATTAGAAGTTAATCCAACTTATGGGGATGTGCCTCTGGAAGTGAGAATGAAATCAAAAAGTTATGATTTGAATAATAACATAACAACATACAAATTACATATAAATAACGAAGTGACAAATAAAAACACCCCCACAGATATTACAAAAACTTTTGATGCTCCCGGGACTTATAAAGTGTATGAAGAAGTTATTGACTCTAAAGGCTTAAGTGACAAATCAGATATTGTATCAGTTGAAGTTTATGGGAAGCCGTTTCTTGAGCAGTCTGTAAGTTTATTTGAAGATGTAAAAATAAAATATACTGCTACTCTTTCCAGAGTTGATAAAGCAGAATTAAAAGTTAATAGGGAAGGAGTGTTACTTTTAACAGAAGAAGTTAAGGACGTTAATGCATCTGGAATAGATTATTCAAAAACTTTCAGCAATGCTCTTAATGGAATAACAAAAGGGGATTATGAATTTATTCTCAAATCAGAAAATCTGGAAAAGAAAAATTCAGTTATTGTTCCAAATTATAATCCAACCAGCAATATAGCAAATATAAAAATAGACTTGGATGAAGAATCCGACATCACAACAACATTGCCGACACCATTGGATAAAAATCCTGAAGACAATCCTGTCCCTATTAAAAGCGCAAAATCCCTCGACGGAAAAACAGAATTAACACTTAATGGGTATGAACTTAAAATAAAGGCGCTTCCTAATTATATTGGGGCTTATCAGGTAGAAATAGAATATGGGAGCACAGCCGGGGGGCTTGAAAAAGCAGTTCTCCAAGGACAAATAATTGAAGACACAAGGATAGAAATTAATCCTTTTATTCAGCCAAATGATAGTACATTGAACTGGTATGGTTCAGGGGATGTAAATAATGATAATATTGTAAATGGGCAAGATTTAACAATGCTGAATGAAATAATTGCTGGAACTTATTCAAATCCAAGTGATACAAGATTAAAAGACAGGGCAGATGTTAATGGAGATGAAATTATTAATAGCCAAGATAGACAACTTCTTGAAAATAAATTGAATGGCTCTCTAAGTTATCTTCCTGGAGAATGGAACAAATTAAAAACACGTGAAGAAAGAGAAGACTGGCTTGAAAAAATGCTTGCAATAGATTTAGTAAGTGAAATATCTCCTTTTCCTGGGTGGGCTTGTCTCCAATATAGTGATCAAACATATATTAATTTTCATGGGGTTGCAAGTTCAACAGATATTTCCAAATTTCTTGAAGTTTATCCTTATGATTTTTCAAATAATGGAAGATTTAATATGCCTTTATATGAAGCAATTACATCAGATTATGATTCAGAAGGGAATTTAATTGGAGGACATGCAATGAATACAATTATATTAGGAGATTATGCATTGGGTTGGAATAGTTTATGCAATATTGAACCCCAGTTTGACCAAATAAATATTCAACCAGGGGAAGCTTATTTAATTGGTATAAATTCTAAATTTTATATTAGGGGGCATCCTCCAATAGTATATTATATTCAATATAATATTAAAGATAAAATACCCACTTTTATAAGAACAAATCCAAATATAAAAATAATAACTCAAAGATAAACTCCAAATTATAAAATATATATTTAATTAAGTCTAAAAGTAAAATTTACATTTATGATAAGATTTATAAAATCTATTTAATTAAAATTAATATGAAAAAGGGGCCAATTATAATACTAGTAATTTTTACTTTTATATTCTTCTTTAATTCTTTTGTGAGTGCAGAGGGTTTTTGTTTAGGGACTATAGATTGTTATTCTTTGGGTCAAAGTAGTTGTAGTTATATACAATATATGGGCGGGGGATGTACTTGGTATGAGACAGAAGGGTATTGTGATGGATTTCAAAGTTGTTCTCTATTTGATGGCACTTCCATAACTACTTGTCAAAGTTATTCAGGATGCACATGGCAACCTGGTTGCTTAGTTGATTCAGATTGTTCTAGTGGACAATATTGTTCTAATGTAAGTGGATATTGTTCTGGAACATATTCCACTTCTACAAAAGTTGATTGGAACGGTGTGCCTGATTTTCCTTGGGTGGAAGGAACTACTTATTTTAATGGTTGCACCGATTGTATTCCACCTTATATTTATCCATGTGAAGTGTGTGCAGATGCTGGAAACCTAGGTTATAGAGTTACTGGCTCCTCGTGGTACCAACATACTTGTGTTAAAAATATGTTTATAATCTGTGTGGGAGTTCGTTGGTCAGACAGCAGTAGTTATCTTCGTTCAGCTTATCAATCTGCAAGTTGTTCTGGTTTGTCTCAAAGTGCTTGCACTCCTTATGGTTGTTTTTGGAATAATATTTATGGAACTTGCACAACTGTTCCTTCAGTTTGTGGAAATGGAATAGTTGAAACAGGTGAAACATGTGATGATACTCTATATGGAAATCCTGTTTCTGGAGATGGATGTTCATCAACATGTCAAATTGAATTAGGTTATACTTGTGTTGCATATTATCCAAATTGCTGTTATAAAACAAATCCAGCATTCACCTGGTTAAAAAATGAAGTTGCATTTAATTCAGGAGGGGCAATAAAACAAGGTGATAATTTATCTATGATTTTTAACACTAGTTTTTGTTATGGCACTGGAAGCATATATGGTTATTTATATGAAGGAACAACTCTTCAGGTAAACAACATATATTCAAGAGTCCTCAGTGGAACACCTGGTTCTACTCGTGCAAATTATACAGTAACTTCAAGCTTCATTAGTGCACTTGGAACAGGTATTTCAAACATATTTTTTAGAATAACCCAACCAACACAAAGAGATAGTCCAATAATTTCTGTTTGCACAGATAATTGTTCTAGTTTAGGATATGATTGTGGAACTCAAACTATTTGTGGTGTAAGTACTAATTGTGGAAGTTGCCCACCAGGAATAACTTGTAATAGTGGTGGAAAATGCCCAAGTTCTGTCTGTGGAGATGGGCTAATAACAGGAACTGAAACATGTGATGACGGGAATGCTGTTT
>CAZOAN010000004.1:0-21945 GCA_964577855.1 Candidatus Woesearchaeota archaeon
CGTGAGTAATAAAAATAAATTAATTTATTATGTTCTTGGGTTTGTTGTTTTAATTTTGATTGTTAGTGTTCTTTTTAGAAAACTTAAGAGAAAAAAAAGACACAGGAAGTTTGGTTATTAGTTTTTAATCTTTTATTTCACTTATTCCCAAAATTATAAGGATTAAACCTATTATTGCAACAATCCAGGCCAATCCTCCCTTTAGGACAATCAAAGCTGAACTTCCCCAAGATTCTAATGGCATTCCTGGAAAAACCAAGGCTATAATGCCCACAAGAAGAACCAAGCCCAAAATTAATTCAAACCATTTGTTCATTGTAGTATTATTGGGAGTTTTTTGTTTAAAAAGATTTTTATTGTAGAGATTATATGTTTTTTGAAATTTGGTTATTCTTTATCCTATCAATATGTTTTTAAAACTGTTTTTTGTGATATTTTCATGGATGAAATAAAAGCTCTTAAAATTGAGAAAGACATGAAAGTATCAGAACTTGTTCATGAAATGGGGGGAATGGGCTTTGGAGCAGAAAAAATATTTCTTGCTTCAGAAATTATGAAGTCAATGTTTGAGGATAAGGAATGCAAAGTTTTTTTTGGAGTTGCTGGAGCAATGGTTCCGGCGGGAATGAAAGAAATTCTTCTCGATATTCTTAATGAAGTGGATGTTTTTGTAACTACTGGAGCAAATCTTACCCATGATTTAATTGAATCTCTTGGGGAAAAGCATTATAAGGGCGATGAAAATATGGATGATTTAGAACTCAACAAAAAAGGTTTTGACAGGATTTACAATGTTTTAATGCCTAACAAAGTTTATGAGAGACTTGAGGATTTTTTTGAGAAGCATTTTGATGAGCTAAAAGAATGTGAAAGCATTAAAGAATTTTTGTGGAAGATTGGAGAAATTGTCTCAAAGCAAGGGGGAAAGGGTATTTTGGTTAAATGTTATGAAAAGAAGATTCCTCTTTTCTGTCCGGGGATTGCAGATTCAGGAATTGGTTTAATGATGTGGGGAAGAATTATGAAGGGAAAAGGAAAAACAAAGATGGATGTTTTTGCAGATATGAATGATATAATTGATATTGCCTGGACTTCAAAAAAGAATGGGGTTATTTATGTTGGTGGGGGGCTTCCAAAGAATTTTATTCAACAATCTTTGCAGTTTTCAAAAGGAGCAGATTATGGAATTCAGATTACAACAGACAGGGCAGAGTTTGGAGGAAGTTCAGGAGCTCCTTTGAAAGAAGGGATTTCATGGGGGAAAATGAAATCAAAGGGGAAATTTGTTGATGTGTCTTGCGATGCAACAATTGCCTTACCTCTAATTTACGCCTCACTCTTTTAATTATTTAATTTCTCATAAAAGTTTATATATTTATTATTTATAACTTTTTTATGAATAATAATGAAAAGATGGATAACGAAGATAATGAAAGCATAAATAATGAAGATGATGAAAAGGTAGAAGAATTATTTATACCTCAGAGCGAACAGGATAAAACAATCTTAGAAAAAGATTTTATGGATGTGCTTAAGATGGTTGCTCCTGGAACTTCAATAAGAATTGCAATGGATGATTTGCTCAATGCTGGAATGGGGGCACTTATGGTCATAGATAATGGAAATATCTCTTCTGTTTATCAGAGGGGGTTTGGAATCCATTCAAAATTTACACCTCAAAAACTTGTTGAACTTGCGAAAATGGATGGGGCAATTATTCTTTCAAGAAATGTAAAGAAAATTTTGTATGCAAATTCATTTCTTTTTCCAAGCCCAGAGATTATGACGCGGGAAACAGGAATAAGGCATAAATCAGCAGAAAGAATTGCAAAGCAAACAGGAGCAATAGTAATTGCTGTTTCTGAAAGAAAAAAGAAAATTACATTATATCAAGGAGATAAAAGGCATGAACTTAAAGAAAGTTCTGAGATATTAAGGAGGGCTACAGAGAATCTTCAGATATTGGAGAAGCAAAGAGAAAGTTTTAACGAGGCAATAAACAATCTTAATCTTATGGAATTGCAGAGGATTGCTACAGTAAAAGATGTTTGTGGAGTAATACAGAGGTTTGAGATTATAAAAAGGATTTCAGAAATTGTAAAGAGGTATTTAATTGAGTTGGGTAGAGAAGGGGCAATTGTAAGTATGAGCTTGAAAGATTTAACAAATGGACTTGATAAAGAAGAAGAACTTCTCCTTAAGGATTATTTTGGTTCTAATTTTTCTTATGCAGAAAAAGTTCTTGAAAAAATGGATTTTGATTTTCTTTTGGAACCTTTTAATATTTCAAGAATGTTATTTGAGGAATTGCATGACAAACAGATTTCTCCAAAAGGTCTGAGAATTTTAAGCAAAACTAACATACTTGAAAGATACATAAATTCTTTAATTTCGAATTTTCAGTTTCTTGATAAAATTTTGCTTGCAAGTGATGAAGAATTATTAAAAATATTTCAAAATGAAGGAATGCTCTCTTTCTTTAAGGAAGAAGTTTATAGTCTTAGGGAAAAACTTAGTATGGGAAAACAAATATAAAATGCTAACAGAAAAACAGATAGAAGAAATAAAATCCCATTTGAATGTTGCTCAAAATCCAGTTTTTTTCTTTGATAATGATCAGGATGGGCTTTGCAGTTTTTTGCTTCTTCAAAAATATCTTGGACGTGGGAAAGGATTTCCAATAAAAACCTCTCCTGCTTTAACAAAAGATTACTTCAGAAAAGTTGAAGAGTTTAATTCTGATTATATTTTTATCCTTGACAAGCCAGAAGTTTCAGAAGAATTTGTTGAAGAAGTTGAAAAAAGAAATATTCCTATAATATGGATTGACCATCATGAGATTGATGCAAACAAAATTCCAAAATATGTAAAGTATTATAATCCTTTATATGGTGAAGATAAAACTAACGAACCAGTAACTTACATTTGTCATCAAATAACCAATAAAAAAGAGGATTTATGGCTTGCAGTTATTGGATGCATCTCCGATAACTTTGTTCCACCTTTCTACAAAGATTTTATGAAGAATTTTCCTGATTTGTGCAAAGATTACAAAAATGCATTTGATATATTCTATGGCTCTGAAATAGGGAGGATTGCAAGAATACTCGGTTTTGGATTAAAAGATAGTATAAGCAATGTCATAAGCATGATTAAATTTTTAATTTCCTCAAAAAGCCCCTATGATTTTCTCGAAGAGAATAATAAAAATAAGATGATACATAGAAGATTTGAAGAGATAGATAAAAAATACCAAAAAATTTTATTAAAGGCAAAAAAAGAAGGAATTTCAGGAAATCTTTTATTTTTCAAATATGCCGGAGATACAAGTATGAGTGCAGATATAGCAAATGGATTGAAATATTTATTTCCTAATAAATTTATAATTGTAGCTTATACAAAAGGAGCCAAAATAAATATTTCTGGAAGGGGAAAAAATGTAAGAGAGATTGTATTGAAAGCCATAAGCGAGCTTAAAAATTCTACGGGGGGCGGGCATGAGAATGCTGTAGGGGCCCAGATTATGAAAGAAGATATAGTGCAGTTTGAAAAAAATGTAAGAATGCTTGTAAGATAATGTGTCTATATCTTTCAGTGAATATAAATATTTATAAGGAGTTTCTTCTTAACTAAATTATGGAAAGTAGACTGAATAGAATGAGATGGAATGATTGTTCTGGTTTAGTCTATACTTTCAATATTAAACTAAACTCAATTTAATCTGACTTTAGATCTGGATTGAATTGAGGCACGGTTCTTTCTAGATTTATAAGGTTGAATTAAGTGGGTGTTTGTTTTCATGCAAAATGGAACAGAAAAGAGAAAAAATGGAACAAAAAATGGTAGAGCAGGAGCTGAGCCAATTGATGGCTTTTACTCTAAAGCTCGAAGATGAGCTTAATGCTGTTATAAAATATGAATAACTGAATGATTTCTTGAATAGCTTTAGATATTTGTTAATGTATTATATGTAAAATAAACTTATTAACCTGATATAAAATTGCGTTCATATGCCCTTGAGATAATTAATAATCGAAGTATAATCTTTATCTATTCTAAAAAGAGGCGGTAAAAAGAAATTCTTTTAGTAGCTTTTTCCAATATAAACCACTTTTGTTGCAGGTTTATCACAGAATAAACATTTACCAGTAGCTTTCTCATTCTTATTTGCCAGAGTTCCTCTGACATCTCCTGAAAATTCTTTCTCCACAATTTCAGCACAGGCAATTCCATCTTTATCTGTTGAACAGAAATTTATTCTTGCTAATTTTCCTGAAGAGAGAGCTTCTTTTATCTCTTTCTTATTTGAACAATTTATTATTCTTTTTTCTATGAATTTATCTGCCTTTTCCCTTAATCTTTTATCAAATTCTTTTCCAAGCCCATTTATTTTTTTCAAATCTTTTAATTTAAGTTTTTCTTTTTTCTTTGTATCTCTTGTAAATAAAATAACCTCTTCTTTTTCTAATTCTTTTTCACCGATTTCTATTCTGAATGGAACTCCTTTTAATTCCCAGATATAATATTTTTCTCCAGGCCTTTTATATTCGCGTTCATCTATTTCTGCCTTTATCGCCTCTTTTTCTAATTTGTTTAGAATTTCTTTGGATTTTTTTAATATTTTATTTTTGTTTTCTGCATTAAATATGGGGATAATTATAACTTGTATTGGGGAAATTGAATAAGGAAGAATCATTCCTGAATCATCTCCATGCGTTGCAATTACAGACGCTAATATTCTTGAAACTGCTGGACCATAAGCGGTTGTCCAGAGGTATTCTTCTTTTTCTTCTTTATTTTTGAATGTTGCATCAAATGCTTTGGAGAATTTTTGTCCCATTAAATGGGTTGAAGGTTGTTGTATTAGTTTTCCGTCCGGCATAAAACAATCTGAACCCACAGTATATTCTGCTCCTGCAAATTTATCCCATTCCGGTCTTTTCATAGGTAAAAATGGAACACCGTAGATTTGGTGCATTACTTTTTCTGTTGTATCTATGTCTTCTTGGACTTGTGCTTCTGCTTGTTCTTTTGTTTCAAATGCATCATGGCATTCAATCCATATGAATTCTCTTCCTCTGATTAAAGGGCGGGTTGCTTTAGTGTCTAATCTGAAAACAGAACCTCTTTGATATAATTTTAATGGGAGATCTCTATGACTTCTTATCCATAATTTAAAAATGGGAGTGTATAGTGTTTCAGATGTTGGTCTTAGAGCAAGTTCTTTATTATCTCCAATATCTTTTAACCAAAATACTTCCGGAATAAAACCCTTAACATGTTCTGATTCTTTGGTTAGATTTTCTTTCGGGATTACAGATGGCATAAATGTTGGTTTATGCCCTTTTTTTTGCAATTCTTTTTCTAAATATTCAAACATATTTTCAATTGTCATAGCTGCCCAGGGCCTAATAACAGCAAATCCTTTCATATCTAATCTTAAATCAATTAGTTCTGCTTTTTCTAATACTTGTGTGAACCATTCTGAGAAATCTTCTAGTTTTTTTACGGTTAGGCCTTCAGTAGATTGTTTTTCAGTTGATTGTTTTTTCATTATAACTTAAGAACAAGAGGATATTTAAAATTATTCAATTAAATTAATTTTATATTTTTCTTGGGATATTTGGTTTACAACTTCTTTTATATAATTTGATTCAAGTGCAAATCCTAAGCTTTCTCCCCCTCCAATTTTGAAATTGTTTATTCCTATAACTTTTCCCTGCTTATTAATTAAGGGGCCTCCTGAGTTTCCAGGATTTAAAGCAGCATCTGTTTGTATATATGCTTCAATTCCATTTGTTCCCTCCCTGTTAATAGCAGAAACTATTCCTTCAGACACAGAGAACTGTAATCCTAATGGATTTCCTATTGCTATTACTTTTTCTCCAATCTGAATATCATCAGAATCTCCAAGTTCTATGGAATTATAATCTCCAGAGATTTTTAACAAGGCTATATCAAAGGTTATATTATATCCGATTAATTTTGTTGAATGTTTATTTTGCTCGTAATCCAGGACATATATTTCTCTTCCTCCTGAAAGAACATGGGCATTTGTAACTATAAATCCTTCGTCGGAAATTATAAATCCTGTTCATTGTCCTATATCTGTTCTTATTGTGACTACTGATTCAAGAGAATCTTCTATAATCCCTGAAAAATCCGTGCTTGTTGAGGCTTTTATTTGTTTTAGCTCTGAAGTGAGGGATTCATCAAGAAGGTTCAATGATTTTTGGGTTTCCATTAAATTTTCTGTGAGCTCATTAAGTTTGCTTTGAGTTTCTGTTTGTGAAACTTTAACATCATTTATTTTACTTAAAACATCATTATGATTTAACTGCTGTTTTATAATTGCCCCATTCAAAAGAATTCCTGCCACAATCATATAAACTAAAATCATTGTGCTGGCCCCCCCAATTATCCATTTATGGTGCCTTTTCATATCAGCTCTAAAATATTAAAGTATAAAAAGCTTTTTCGTTTTTATTAGGTATTGATATGGGCCCATAGTTCAACGGATAGAATTTCGGGTTTCGGCCCCGGTGATGGAGGTTCAATTCCTCCTGGGCTCATTTGTAATAATATAGCATTAAGTTTTTAATTGTCAATTCTCTTGTTTTAAGTATGGGGAATATTGCAAGTCCAGGAGATCTTGTTGAAGTTCATTTTGGGAAAATAATTTATGAAGGAGTGCTTCTTGAAAGTCCTGATTCAGAAAAGGGGATTATTTTGTTAAAATTAGGAAATGGGTATAATATAGGTTTTAATAAAAAAGAGCTTCTTAAAATTGAAGTTTTGAAAAAATTTAGTGAAAAGAAAGATAAATTTGAAATTAAGAATGATTCTTTAAAACCAAATATAGCTGTAATAATTACTGGGGGAACTATTGCTTCGCGATATGATTCTAAAACAGGAGGAGTTCACCCTTTAGATAGTCCTGAGAGCTTGTTTAAATTTTATCCTGAATTGTTTGAAAAGGTCAATGTTTTGAAAGTAGAAATTCCTTTTATGAAATTTTCAGAAGAAATGAATTTTAGAGATTGGCAAAAGATTGCAAAAACCTGTGAGAAGTTACTGAATGATTCAAATATACAGGGAGTTCTTATTACTCATGGAACTGATTTTTTGCATTATACTTCTGCTGCTCTAAGTTTTATGCTTGGGAGATTGAATAAACCTGTTGTTTTAACTTACAGCCAGAGAAGCATAGACAGGGCAAGTTCAGATGCAAATTTGAATTTAGTTTGTTCTGCCTTTATTGCAGGAATTAGTGATATTGCAGAAGTTGTTTTAGTTGGGCATGCAAATTCAGAAGATAATTTTTGTTATGCAATGCCTGGTGCAAAAGTTAGGAAAATGCACACTTCAAGAAGGGATGCATTTAAGGTTATTAACGGAAAGCCTATTGCAAAAATTTTTCCTGAAAAAGGCATAGAGGTGCTTAATGTTTTCAATAAAAGAAACAATGGAAAAAAAATTAAAGTGGATATAAGGTTTGAAGAAAAAGTTGCTTTAATTAAATTTTATCCTGGACAATCGCCTGAAATTTTAGATTATTATTTTAAAAATAAATACAAAGGAATTGTTTTGGAATTGAGTGGTTTGGGCCAGATTTCTACAGATTGGATTAGGAAAATTAAAGAACTTTCAGAAAAAGGAATGGTTTTTTGCGGAACTTCCCAATGTATTAATGGAAGGGTTGATGGGCTGGTTTATTCTACAGGAAGAAAATTAATTGAGGCAGGAGTTATTTATTTAGAAGATATGATTGCAGAGACAGCTCTGATAAAACTTGGTTGGGTTCTTGGACACAGCGAATGGGCAAAGTCAAATGAAAAAATTAAAGAGAAAATGCTTGAAAATATTGCAGGAGAATTTAATAAGAGGCTGGAGGAATAACTATTTTCTTTATTTCAATTTTTTTTCTATTCTTTCAACAATTTCCTTTATGTCTTGAATTTCATGCTCTGCTTTTCTATTAACAGCATGATCATATTCTGCTCTTTGCCTATCTTTCTGAGATTCTCTGTTTTGAGACATAAGAATTATTGGGGCTTGAATTGCTGCAATGCAAGATAAGAACAAATTTAACAAAATAAAGGGATAGGGGTCCCAAGCTTCTATCCAGGCATAGACATTTACAACAATCCATAAAAATAATATTATCAAAAAAGTAGTTATAAATACCCAGCTTCCTGCCCATTTTGTTAATTTATCTGCTGCTTTTTGTCCAAATGTTGTTGGAAGAACATTTGGGTGGGTAATTGTATGAACCCTTTCTTTAATATCCCCTCTTTTTTTCATATTTTAATTAAATAAAATTATATTATAAGTTTAATGATTTATTAGTTGTAACTTATTCAGGGTAACAAATAGAAAGGTTTAAATAAATTGGGAAATTTAAGAAGTTATGGAAAAAAAGGCAATCTATGATGTTCCGCAATTGAATGAATTCATTGGAAAATATATCCAAGGAAATAAAGAAGTTAATTTTTCCTTTGGATTAAGACCCTCTGGAATAGTTCATCTTGGAAATTTGTTTACTCTTGCTTTGGCTTCAGAAATTGTTAATAAAACAGGCCCCCATATTTCTAATCTTGTAATCTCTATTCTTGATTTAGAGCGCCCAAATAATCAGGACTGGGATTCTACTTCTAAGAAATATGTTAAGCATTATAGGGATTTGCCCTGCGAAGGATATTCTTCTTTTGCAGAAAGAGCAAGAGTTCAATTAGAGGATTTTATGGAAAAATTAAATGGAGAAATTAATGTTCCTTACTCAATACATAATTTATCAGAACTTCAAAGAGATTCTCGCTATAGAAAAGGTATAAAAAATATTCTTGAAAATGAAGATTCTAAAAAAATATTTGATAATCCTAAAAATAGTGAAAAGATAGATGTTTACCCCCTTTGTAAAAATTGCGGAACTTCCTATACAAACACTATTCGTGGAAAAATTAACAAATATGAAGATGGAAGAATTTATACTTTTTGTTTAAATCCTTTATGTGAAACAGATGATTATGAATTAAATGTTTTGGACCCTTCATTTGATATTTCAGTTCATCCCCTAATGGGGGTTTTAAGAGACCTTTCTTGTCCCATGGCAGACGCCCATATTTATGGGGGAGATTATTTTTATCCTCATGGGGAAACTAAAGAATCTAAAATAGAAAAAATAATAAAAATAATGGATATGGCGGATCCAAAAAAGGAACTTGATTTTATTGTTGGGCCAACAATATTTGCAAAAGGAAGGGAAAAAATGAGCAAATCCCTGTATAATGGGGTGGATTATAATAATCTAAAAAAGCTTTTTGGAGAGGATTATGTTAAAAGAATTTTAGAATTTACTAGGGAGATTGTAGAAAAAGAATATTCTGTTGTTGATTTTGCAGTTACTCAAGAAAATTTACTTGGATAATTTTAAATATACTCTTTATCTTTATTTTTTATGCCAGAAATAGATTATCAAAAAATTAAATTTAAATCAGGATTGGAAATTCATCAGCAATTAGATAGCCATAAATTGTTTTGTAATTGTCCATCTATTCTGAGAAATGATGAACCTGATTTTTTAATTCATAGAAAACTTCATGCAGTTGCTGGAGAATCTGGAGAGGTTGATATTGCAGCCCAATATCAGGCAAATCTGAAAAAAGAGTTTGTTTATCAAGGTTATAAAAGCAATAGTTGTCTGGTTGAATTTGATGAGGAACCCCCATACAATATAAATGAAGAAGCATTAAAAATTGCTTTGCAAATTGCTTTACTTTTGAATTGCACAATACTTCCTTTAACCCAGATAATGAGAAAAACAGTAATTGATGGAAGCAATACTTCTGGATTTCAAAGAACTGTTTTAATTGCAAGAGCCGGATATGTTGAGACTTCTCAAGGTAAAGTTGGAATTGATACAATTTGTCTTGAGGAAGATTCTGCAAGAAAAGTTAAGTCGCAAGGAGATAAAATTTACTGGAATTTAGATAGGTTGGGAATTCCTTTAATTGAAATTGCAACAGCTCCGGACATTAAAAGTCCGTTGCAAGCAAAAGAGGTGGCCTTGCATATAGGAGATGTTTTGAGAAGCTGTAAAGTTAAAAGAGGAATTGGAACAATAAGACAGGATGTGAATATTTCTATAATGGATGGAAATAGAATTGAAATGAAAGGTGTTCAGGATATGAGGACTTTTGTAAAAACTATTGAGAATGAAGTTTTGAGACAGAAAGAATTATATGACAGGAAAAAACCAACCCAAGCCGAGGTAAGAAATTCTTTAGCTGATGGAATCTCTGAATTTTTGAGGCCAATGCCGGGAGCAGACAGAATGTATCCTGAAACAGATTTGCCTTTGCTTAAGATATCAAGAGATTTTATAAATGAAATTAAAAAGGAATTACCTAAATTAAGAAAAGATATTGCAGGAGAATTAAAAGAAAAGGGATTAAAGGATGAAATGATAAAACTTGTGTTGAAAGAGAACAAAATAGGTGAA
Source organism: Candidatus Woesearchaeota archaeon (assembly GCA_964577855.1). Classification (GTDB taxonomy): domain Archaea; phylum Nanobdellota; class Nanobdellia; order Pacearchaeales; family GW2011-AR1; genus MWBV01. The sequence continues at coordinate 10,502 of CAZOAN010000004.1, forward strand.
TTCAAAATACTTTCTGAAATTTATTCTAATCTTAATTTTATTGCAAAAATGATTTTACTCTTTCCTAAAGAGATTTCTTCTAAAACAGGAAAAAAATTGGATGAAGTTGAGAACATTTTAGGAGATTATTATAGTGATATATTGAGAAATATTAAAAAGAAAAAGATTTCAGAAGGAGAAGTTAAGGAGATAATGATAAAATTGATTAATGGGGAGGATTTTGAGAAAGCAATTAATCTTGAAAAAGCAGATGTTTCTGAAATTGAAGAAAAGATTTTGAAAATAATAAAGAGTAAACCAGGATTAAATGTAAATGCTTATATGGGGTTGGTTATGGCTGAGATGAAAGGGAAGATAAACGGGAAGGAAGCCATGGAGATTATAAATAAGTTGATTGAGAGAAAGTGAAAATTCTTGTTATAGGAGATCCTCATGGCTCCAAGAAAATAAAAAAAATTCCTGTAAAAGAAATAGATTTAATTTTAATAACTGGAGATGTTGGAAAAGCAGATTTGGCTAGAGGAAGATTCTTTGAGAATGTTAAGAGGAAGAAAGAAGGTTTGCCAGAATTAGAATATGATGGAAAATTAAACAAAGCAGTTTATAATGAGATTTATAATTCTTCCTTAAGAGTTTGGAAATTTTTTTCTAAATTTGCCCCCACTTACTCTATTTTAGGAAATGTTGGAACAAATATGATAAAAGATTCAGAAGTTAAAAAAGATGAAAAAGAATTTAAAATGAAATTACCTTATCTTAGTAAGGGCATCAATAAAATTAATAATTTTTATCTTGTCAAAAATGTTGTAAGAAATGTTAATGGTTTAAGAATTGGTTTTTTAGAGTATTTTGAGGATGTTTGTTGGTATAAGGAATATAATAATAAGGATAAAGATAAAATCAAAAAATCAAAAAAAGAAACAATAAAAGCAAAGAGAGTGTTGAAGAATTTTAAGAATTTAGATGTATTAATTTGTCATCAACCTCCATATGGTTATTTAGATAAAACGAATCATCCTTCTGCTCCTAAAGAATGGAAGAGTAAACATGCTGGAAGTAAAGTAATTTTAAATTATATTAAAAAGTACAAACCAAAATATGTTTTTTGTGGACACATTCATGAAGGAGAAGGAAAAACAAAAATTGGTAAAACTGAAATATATAATTTAGGTGTTGCAGGGCATAAGATAATTAATTTGTAACTTCCAAACCACTAAATTAAAAAACCCCTTGTTCTTTTCTTAATTATGGAAAGAAGTTATGTCAAAGATTTGAAAACAGGAAAGGAAGTTCTGCTCAAAGGTTGGATTTATGAAATAAGGGCATTGGCAAAATTAGGATTTATATTACTTCGAGATAGAACAGGAATTGTTCAGTGTGTTATTCAAGGAAATTTAATGAATAAACTTTCTGAATTGACATTAGAGAGTGCAGTTGAAATTAAAGGAAAAGTTAAATCTGCCAATGTTAAGGCAGAATATGCAAGGAAAGACATTGAAGTTGATGTGGAGAGTATTGAGATAATAGGCAAGGCAGAAAATCTTCCAATTCATGTTAATGAGAAAACAACAACAACTGAATTTCAAAATAGACTTGATTATAGATTTTTGGATATAAGAAAACCAAAAGTCCAGGCAATTTTTGAAGTTGAAGCAACAATTATGAAAGCATTTAGAGAATTTATGGAAAAAGAAGGTGTGCTCGAGGCAGTTTTTCCTTCTATAATAGGAGCAAGTTCAGAAGGAGGAACAGAATTATACAAATTAAAATATTTTGAAAAAGATGCTTATTTATCCCAAAGTTGTCAGTTGTATAAACAAATGCTTGCCTGCTCTCTTGAAAAAGTATATGCTCTTTTTACTGTTTGGAGAGCAGAAAAACATAATACTCCAAGACATTTGAATGAATCAAGACAGATGGATTATGAGCAGGGGTTTGCTGATGAATTTGTTGTTATGGATGTTTTGGGAAGGTGTGTTCAACATATAATAAAGAAAGTGATTGAAGATAATAAAAAAGAATTAGATATGCTTGGAATTAAATTAAATGTTCCAAAGACAAAATATATTACTTTTGAAGAGGTGAATAAACTTCTTAAAAAAGAAAAAATTCATACAGAGGAAACTGATTTAACCCCTGAAGGTGAGAGAAAACTTGAAGAATTGTTTCCTGATGCAATTGTTTTTGTTCATGACTGGCCATTGGCTGGAAAACCTTTTTACATCATGCCTAAAAAAGGTAAAAAGGGAGAAGAAATTTCATGTGGTTTTGATGCAATTTACAAGGGAATGGAGATTGCATCCGGGGGACAGAGAGTTCATATTCCTAAATTGCTTGAGGAAAGATTAAAAGCAAGAGGACTCAATCCTAAAGATTTCAAAGCATATATAGATAGTTTTAGGTATGGGGCTCCTCCCCATGGTGGTTGGGGAATGGGTTTAGAGAGATTAACAATGCTTATTTTGGGAATTGAGAATATAAGGGAAGTTGTTTTGTTTCCAAGAGATAGAACAAGATTGACACCTTGATATTAATTTAATTTTATTCCCACCCGCCCTTAGAAAATATAATTAATGTCAAAACAGGATTGTTATACTTAATAAAATAATACCGAGATTATACTTAAACTATAAGATTTTACTTGATAATTTAATTTTCCTTATATCTTTCTTCAACTTCTTTTAAAAACTCTTTGAATTTGCCCCTGCGAATTTTTTCTTTTGCTTTCTCAATTAATTTCTGAAGAAAATAAATATTATGATAAGTTGCAAGTTTTTTTCCTGTTAATTCTTTGTGCAGAAGCTGATATCTTATGAAGGCTCTGCTGTAATTTTTGCACACAAAGCAATTGCAATTTTTGTCAATTGGAGATTTGTCAAATTTATATTCTTCTTTGAGAATTCTTAATTTTCCTTTTGATGTGAAGAGAGTCCCACGACGGGCATTTTGGGTTGGCATTCGCGAATCAAATATATCAACTCCTAACGAGATTGCTTTTAAGATTTCTACAGGATTTCCTATTCCCATAAGATAAACTGGCTTTTTTTCTGGAAGCATTTCTTTAACAATTTTTACAATATTAAATTCTTCTTCTATTGTTTCTCCAAGTCCAAAGCCTCCAATTGAATATCCATCAAAATTCAATTTAAGCAAGTCTTTTGTTGATTTTTCTCTTAAATCCTTGTATATTCCTCCTTGAATTATACCAAATAACAATTGTCTTTTGTTCTTTGAAATATTTTTTTGAATTAAGTCATGATGAATCTTGCATCTCTTTGCCCACAAAGAAGTTTTTTTAACAGATTCTGAAATCTGTTCCTTAGAATGTTCATACATTGGCATAGAGTCTAAGCACATTGCAACATCACTCCCAATGTCAAGCTGTATTTTCATATTTTTCTCAGGAGTCATGAATATTTTCTCTCCATTAAGAGGGTTTTTGAAATAAACTCCACCCTCATTTGATTTTATGTAAATGCTTTTTGAATACATTTGAAAACCTCCTGAATCACTAAAATTTATTCCAGAATAATTCATGAATTTTCCAATTCCACCCAATTTTTTTGATATTTCAGAGCCAGAGCGAAGATATAAAATTAATGCATTTGATATTACTGCAGGAATTTTTATTTCATTAAGTTCTTCAGAAGTCAGGCCCTTAACCACCCCGCGAGTTGCGACAGGCATAAAAAAAGGGGTTTCAGCAGTTCCTTTCTTTGTTTTCAAAATTCCTATTCTTGCATTTGTTTTCTTGTCCTTGCAAGTTATATTAAAGACCATTAATTTTGGTTGAATAAAGGATATATAAATTTGATTGAATAAGAAGAGAAGTCAAATCTGTTTTCTAAATCAAAACTTTTATAAACTATAGTTATTCTATAGTGTAATGATTACAACTATACAACTAGATGAAGGTGTTAAAAGGCAACTTGACAGATTAAAAAATGAAAAAGAAACTTATGAGCAGGTTATACTGGGGCTTATGAAATTTTCTGAAGAATCCAAAAGGAAAAATAGAGAACTTTTAATTGAAGGTTGCAAAGTAATGGCTGAAGAAAATTTAAGAATAAACAGAGAATGGGAAAAAACAGACGCTTCCCTTAATTGGGAATGGTGATTGTTAAAATTCTTAGAGGAGATATTTTTCTGACAAATTTAGAACCCATAAAAGGACGTGAGCAAGGAGGTGTTAGACCTGCGCTCATAATTCAGAATAACTTTTCCAATCAATTTAGTCCTTTAACAATTATTGCTCCTATTACTTCAAGAGTTTATGCAAAAGAATTTCCCACAAATGTTTTTCTGTCCAAAAAAGAATCAGGTTTAGATAAGGATTCAACTATTTTGTTTAATCAAATTAGAACAATTGATAAAGCTAGATTAATTAAGAAAATCTCTTCTCTTGATAATTTCTTATTAAAAAGAATAGATAATGCTCTAAAAATAAGCTTAGATTTAGATTAACTAAAATTTATTAAACTCTTTTTTCTAATGAATAGCATGGTAGTACAGAAATTTGTTTCAATCCATGAAGCAATTGAAAATGCTAAAAAGCAGAAAAAAGTGGCTGTGAGGGGATGGGTTTATAGAGAAAGAGGAAGCAATGCCATGAAATTTATTGTTTTAAGAGATAGTTCTAATATAATTCAGTGTGTTCTTGAAAAGAAAAATTTTGAAAAACAATGGAATGAAATAGATAAAATAAAAATTGAGAGTTCTGTTGAAATTTTTGGAAATATTAAAGAGGACAAAAGAGCACCTACAGGATATGAAATTTCTGTTGCTAAAATAAACATAATTCAGATTGCAGAAGATTTTCCTATAAACAAAGATTTGAATGAAGAACTTCTTGGAGACAGAAGACATTTATGGCTGAGAAGCAGGAAGATGACTGCGATTTTAAAAATAAGAAGTACTGTGTTTAGTGCAATTCATGAGTATTATCACAATCTTGGATTCTATGAATTTCAATCACCTGTTTTAATCCCGGGTGGTGCTGAAGAAGGACCAACTTTATTTGAAGTGGATTACTTTGGTAAAAAAGCATATCTGACTCAAACTTGGCAGTTATATGCAGAAGCAGCAATGTTTGCATTGGAAAAGATTTATACTATGGCCCCCACATTTAGAGCTGAAAAATCTAAAACATCTCGCCATTTAGCTGAATTTTGGATGCATGAAATGGAAGTTGCCTGGATAAATCTTGATGAACTAATGGAATATGCTGAAGGCTTGATCAAACATATTTTTAAAAGAGTTATTGAAAATAATAAACTTGAATTAGAAATTCTTGGGAGAGATATAAAAAAATTGGAACCAACACTAAAGAAAAAATTTCCAAGAATGACTTATAACGAAGCTCTTGAAATATTAGATAAAAAAAAGAAAATTAAAATTAAGTGGGGTAAGGATCTTAGGACTATTGAAGAAGAAAAGTTAATGGAAGATTATGACACCCCTATTTTTGTTACACATTACCCAAAAGAAATAATGGCTTTTTACAAACCAAGAGACCCTAAGAATCCAAAAGTTGCTGTTTGTTTTGATATGCTTGCTCCCGAAGGAAATCATGAAATTATAGGGGGAAGCGAAAGAGATACAAATATTGGGGAATTGATTAAAACTTTGAAAAGTAAAGGAGAAAAAATTGAAGACTATGGATATTATCTAGATACAAGAAAATACGGAAGCATTCCTCATGCGGGTTTTGGAATGGGAACTGAAAGAGTAATCAAATGGATTTGTGGATTGGATGATGTAAAAGATGCAATAGCATTCCCAAGAACAATGAGTAGGTTGAACCCTTAAAATTAATTTTAGAATTAAATTTCTTTATCTCCACTGATCATACATTTCGTCTTTTGTATTATGTTTTAACTTAAGTTCTTTAAACAAATTAACTTCTTCATCTTCAGCCTTTTTTGCTTTTACTTTTTCTCTTTCTCTATCTGAATCCCTTGATTTCTTCGGTTGTTTAACTGGGTCTTTTCCCAATGCAAAAGAACATGTTGAGCAAACAGCTCTCATTTCTCTAGATTGTATTCCTGTATTCATATCGGGACCTTGAATTTCAGCAAAATAACACATTTCATTTCCAAGAGATTTCTCACACATATAACATCTTTCTTTCTGATTCTTTACAATTTGTCTTTTTGGGGAAAGAATTACTTTTGTATCACTTACTTTGGAACCTTTCAAAGCATCAATATAAGAGTTTGCCATTTTAGCTATTCTTTTCAGATACCTTTCTTTTTTAAGCTTTTCCACACTCTTTTATCTATCTTTTAGTGTATCGATAGATTTAAAAATATTGGAGGAAAGAATGATGTTATTTAAATTTGGAGGTCTTAAGATGCCTAAAAGCGAAGAAGAGCAATTTCCAGAAGAAGAGCAAGATTCTGAAGATTCTGAAAATGAATCTGACGATGATATTAGCTCTGACGATGATGAATTTTAATATTTAAATAATCTTTTTTTTTGAATGGAATTGCATCTTATTTAATTTTTTTCAAGAATTCTTTTGTAACAATCTTTAAAAATGTCTTTATTTGTTTAATTTAATGAAAATAGGGGAAGTTGAGTTAAAATGGCTTGGGCATTCAGGATTTTTTATTAAAAATTCAAGAGCAATATATATAGATCCCTATAATATAAAGGAAGGCATGGAAAAGGCAGACATAATTCTTATAACTCATAGTCATTATGACCATTGCAGTGTAGCAGATATTGAGAAAATTGTGCAGGATGGAACAAAGATAATTATGACTGCAGATTGTCAGAGCAAAATTACGCGGTTTAATGTTTCAATAAAAATGGAAGTTGTTGAGCCGGGACAAGAATTGGACATTGGAGATATAAAAGTTTCTGTACTTTCTTCTTATAATTCTGACAAACATTTTCATCCAAAAAGTGAAAATTGGGTTGGTTATCTCTTAAAGATTAATAATGTTATAATTTATCATGCTGGAGACACAGATTTAATTCCAGAAATGCAAAAGCTTACTGGGTATAAGCAGCCTGGGAAGGAATTTGTTGCATTGCTTCCTATAGGAGGGAGATTTACTATGAATCCAGAAGAAGCAGCTGAGGCTGCCAACCTTATAAAGCCCACACTTGCAATTCCTATGCATTATGGTTCTGTTGTTGGAACAAGTGAAGATGCTCAGGAATTTAGGGAATTGTGTGCGGAAAATAAGATAAGATGTGAGATATTAGAAAAGGAATAAAAAGTATGTTTTATAGATTATAGATGTGAAAACAAAAAAGATTTACATAAAAAAACTTTCAGAGATTTCAGGATTTAAAATATGGATTGTTAATGGAAAGTATATAAGAGGAAACATTGATGAAGAATTTACTAATTTTGGACAGCATTATGAATTTAAGTTTATCCCAAAAAATGAATTTTGGATTGATAAAGAGAGGAATTCCGGAGAGGAGAAATATTTCATTGAAACAATGCTTGCAATTAACAGATTAATGTTAAAGGGAATGAATTCTAAGGAGGCTGTGAAGATAGCAGAGAAGATAGAAAAAAGAGAAAGAAGCAAGTCAAAATTAATGAAAAAAGAATTAAGAATAAAAAAGATTAATGGAAATGTAATAAATGCTGTTTATAAAAATCTAATAAAAAAATACAGCAGCAAAAAAATAAAAGTGTGGGTTGTTAAGGGGGAATTGGTGAGAGATTTATTTTTCTTGGATTTTACTGAGGGGGGCACGATAAAGTTTATAGTTTTATTCCTGAGAATGAAATATGGATTGATGATGATTTGTCTTTAAGTGAGAGAAAGTTCGTCTTTTTACATGAATTACATGAGAGAAATTTAATGAGTCTTGGGAAAAGGTATGATTTTGCTCATAAGTCATCAAGCAAAATAGAATATTTTTGCAGGAAGCATCCAAAGATGCTGAATAGATATATGAAAAGAGAATTTAAGAAGGCTGTGAATAATTAATATATTTCATCAATACATTCTACGCCTATAACTTTAATCTCTAATTTTTTAAAATGAATATTTATTTTATCTTCTGGTTTTCCAGTCAAATAATATTTTGGTTTTCCATATTTTTTAACTAATTCTCTTATTAATTCTTCTTTATCTGGTTCTTCTTCTGTTTTACTTGCAATTATAGAATCATAAATGCCTTCTAATTTTGATGCCTTCAAAATTTTATTAATATAATCTTTTGTATTTGAAGTTACAAGAATTAATCTGTATTTTTCCTTTAATGATGCTACTTTTTTAGTAATATCTTTTTTAACAATTTCAGAATGAGATTTAATATATTTTACAACATCTTCTTGATACCATTTTCTAGCTTGATAAATTCTTTCTTCTTTTGAAGATGAAGGCATAAGTTTTTCCATTACTTCATTAACACCAATAAAATAGTTTTCCTTTCCAATCCATTTTCTAAATGAATTATCTTTTGTTTTCTTTATTGCTCTCTCAAACCAAGCCTTATGAGGTTCCGTGAAAGCTTCATTTTTAATTAATAATCCATCTATATTTGTCGCTATAATTGGCTTAAACTGGCTTTTAGACAGTTTAGCTAAAGGTTTTACCTTTTGTTTTTCCATAGATTTAAAATATGTAAAGAATATTTAAATTTTATGCTACGAGACAGATTTGTTCAAAGAAAAACAGCAGTTCTTTCAAAATTAGATAAGTCTTCTGCAGGAAAGTGGGATAAAAAAATAAAACCTCTTTGTGATAAAATAAATTCTCTCAAAGATTTTTATACAACTTCTTCCTGTTCTGGAAGAATTATATTTATGATTGATCAGGAAAAGAAAGAAAATGATTTGTTCTTAAAAGTTTGGCATGATAAAATTTCTTTTAATGGTCTGAAAAAGGCTTTGAATGGGCTTGTAAAAATAAAAAAACTTATCAAATTCAAGCTTGAGCCCCCTATAATTCATATTGCTTGCAGAGATTTAAAAAATGCCTCGAAAATGCTTGAAAAAGCTAAGGCTATTGGGTTTAAGAGAAGTAGTGTTCTAACTTGTGATAGAAATGTTGTTTTAGAATTAAATAGCAGTGATAAATTAGAATTTCCAATAATAAAGGATGGAAAAGTTCTGATTAATGATGAATTTCTGAAATTGATTGTTAAAATGTCTAATGAAAAATTAGAGAAAGGGTGGAAAAAGATTAAGAAATTGGAAAAAGAGATATAATTTACAATTTATCTTTTATTAGATAAAATTGGCAGATTGATTTATCATAAAGTAATCCTAAATATTGAATAACCTTATCTTCTCTTTTTGATAAAGTAAATTGAACATTGGCCTTTCTTAAATAATATTCCAATGAGCTTGTTAAAGGATTTGGGTTTGTTAATTCTTTAAAATCTGGAGTTTTTGTAAGAGGTATTCCTATTTCTTCAATTTCTTTTATTGTCCTTATTTCTCCTGAGAGATTTATTTTAAAAAAGCCACCAAATTTTTCTAAAAGCATTAATTTTGTGTTTGGAACATAAATAAGTTCTCTTTGCATACTCTCTTTTGGGTGCTTTATTATTTAAGGATTTGTTTAATTCAAAGTATATTTTGATAAAACTCTGAGAAATTGTCAAATTATCTTCATCTTTTAGTTCCACAATTTTTATAAAGAAGAGGGTATCTATTTATTTAATTCTGTTTATCAGAATTTTTATAGAGGGATAAGGAGGTTAAAAAAATGGTGTTAGATTTTGCAAAAGAAGCAATCGCAAATACTGCTACACATAGTATTAATTTTGATGAATTAAAAGCTGGAAAGGCAAATATAAAAGTTATAGGATGTGGTGGCATGGGAAGCAATGCAGTTACATGGCTTTTTAATAAAGGCATAAGTGGTGCTACAATTTATGCTTGCAATACAGATGCACTTCATCTTAGTGTTACTAAATCTGATGAAAAGATTCTTATTGGTAAAGAATTGACCAGAGGACTTGGTGCAGGTGGAAGACCGAAGATTGGTAGAGAAGCTGCTAAGGAAGCTTTGTCTGAATTGAAAAAAGCAGTTGGAAATGCAGATATGGTTTTTGTATTGGCAGGAATGGGCGGGGGAACCGGAACTGGCGCATCACCTGTTGTTGCTCAGATAGCTAAAGAGACAGGCGCAGTAGTCATAGGTGTTGTAACAATGCCTTTTGAATCTGAAAAAGCAAGAGTTGACAAAGCAGAATTTGGATTGCAAGAATTAAGAGAAGTTACTGATACTTGTATAGTATTAGATAATAACAGACTCGTTGATATCGCAGGACAGTTACCTATTGAACAGGCATTTGCAGTCGCAAATGAGCTTGTATCTACTATGATTAAAGGTATTGTTGAGACAATTACTCTTCCTAGTTTGATTAACTTGGATTATGCTGATGTTTCTTCAATTATGAAGAATGGTGGAGTTTCAGTTATAGGCATTGGTGAAAGCGATTCTCAGGACAAAGTTAATGAATCTGTAAGGCAAGCCCTTACTCATCCTCTACTTGATGTGGATTACAGAGGTGCTAGCGGAGCATTGATTCACGTGACTTGTGGACCTGACTTGAAGTTAGAAGAGTTTGATCTTATCGGACGAACAGTTTCAGAAAATTTAGGTCCTGAAGCACAGGTGATTATTGGAGCAAGAATTAGCAAAGAATTTGCTGGAAGAGTTAGAGTTATTACAATAATGACTGGAGTTAAGTCTCCTTATGTGCTTGGAAGAGACATTGAAGAACAATCTTTCCCTGCAGCTCGTGAAATGACTGATTTGGGAATAGAAGTTTGGAGATAAATCTCTAATTTATTAGTTTTATTTTTATTCAATTTTTCCCCTCGGAAACGAGGGGATATTATTTTTGTAAAGATTTTTAAAGTATTATTCGTTAGCTAATTAATGGTGGTTCTAAAAAGAGTTGGAGTGTTAAAAGCTGCTTGCTTTTTGGGAATTTATGGAGTATTTATTGGATTGATTTTTGATTTATTTTTGCTGATTTATGTCCTTATACTTTCTTCAATTCTTCCCACTGGAAGCTTGGGTATTATGGGAATGGGTACTGGTTTTTTGTCTTTTATATTAATTCCTTTAATATATGGGATCCTCAGTTTCTTAGTAGGTTTAATCTTTACTCCTATTATGAATCTTGTTTTGAGAATTGTTAAAGGACTTGATTTGGATATGGAAGAGTAATATTTAATTTTTGTTTATTGAAAATTTTTACAAGAATTTCTAGCTGAATATTTTAAGCATCTATTTTGGAAGGGGGATTCATCTTCTTATTGCCATATTTATTGAAATACAAAACATTGTCCAGTTCAATTACTCTTTTTGATTCTGGTTTTTTGAAAGCATATCCTATTGGGAATAATGCTTCAACATGTATTTCTTTTGGAATATTTAATATCTCTTTTATTTCATTATCAACAAAATGTCCTATCCAGCAAGTTGAAAGTCCTGATTCTGTTATTTTTA
>CAZOAN010000005.1:0-21587 GCA_964577855.1 Candidatus Woesearchaeota archaeon
AAAATAAAATGAGTTTAGTTGATATATTAGAGGGTACAGCAAAGCTTTTGGGTGCCGGGGCTATTGTTTATCTTGGCAATGAATTGTTAACTAAGTATTATATTCCTTGGACAAAAGAAGTTGAAAAGGAATTAGATAAACATCCTGAATTAGATGGTTATAGGATTGATGGAAAAGTGGATAAAGAGCAAATAAAATGATAAACAGGTGGGAATTGATTGAACAATTGACACAAAACTTAAAATCTCAAGATAAATTAGATTTTTATGATAAAGAAAGAGCTGAAAAATGTTTGATTGATTATATAGAAGTTTACCAAGAGGTTTATTCTAGAGAAAATGATGAAATTTTAAGCGAATTTGGAATTAAGATACCAATAAATAAAGAAGATATTCTAAAAGGTCTTAATAGAGGATATAAAGCTCAATTAAGTGTTTTTGAGAAATTGGGTGGAAATATTTTTGAATATCCAAAAAATTTGGAGGAATTAACAAAATGAAAAAGAATAATTTTAATTTTAAAAGTCGTCTTGAAATGATAACTGATATTGTGGCGAGAAATGAATTGCCTCTTTTAGATGTTCTTGAGATATATACAAGATTTAATTACAGAGTTTATAAAGAACATAATAAAAAGAATGAAAAATCTACACATTATGATCTTGCTTTGGAAGAAAAAACTTTCAGATTAACAGAAAGATATTTTGATATTCAAAGAATTAAGGAATTAAATAAATGTGTAATCAAATAATTAACTAACAATATCGTTAACTAACTGAGCCATTATTCCAAGAAATTCTTCTGTTCTTTTTTGCCATTCATCTATTTCAATCCCCTTTAAATCAGTTATTTCTCCATGAGATATTTTTTTGTGGAGAATATTCATATCTCTAAACCACACAACATATTTCATTTTTAGTTTTCCGGAATTTACAAAATTAATTTTTAATTCTCTAGGTATGTGTTCAGGAGAAGAAGGGGAGGCATTTGCTGCAATAAGTGCAGCATGCGCAGAATCAACCATTGTCCAGTATAATCCTTCTATTGCACCCAATTCTGCAGTTTTGCTTCTTGCAAAATGCAAAGGTGCTCTTTGAAGGCAGGCATAAATTGCTTCAGGGGTGGATTTTATTTTTCCTTCTATAAGCAAATATTTTAATGGATTGAAAAAACCCCCATAATCTATAAGTGTTTCCCCATATCTTAAAATATTTAACACAATAGGGTCTCCTCTCATTAAATCTTCCCACCATGTGCTTAATTTTACTGTATTAATGTGCAAATCTTTTTTGTAAGGGCTTCCTTGCACTATTTTTTCAAGTTCTTCCCTATACCATGCAATCAATTCCTGATCCCATTTCACAGATGCATCGTCAATTATTATCATTATATCAATATCTGAACCTGGAACAGCTGTTTGCTTTGTTGCTGAACCAAAGAGAACTATTGATTTTACTATTTTATCAAACCGCTTATAAACTTTTACTGCAAAATCCATAGCAATTCCATCCTCTGTTTTAAACTGCAAAGTTGGAATATTTTTATTATTTGGTTTTTTATGTTCCTTAGGATTAACTTTTTTTTCACTTAATTTTTTCTTTTTCTTATGATGAATCTTTTTTACAGGAACTTTTTTTATTTCCTCTTCTTTCTTTTCTTTTTTTGAACTTTTTTTCACCATCTTTTATTGAGTTGTAAGCATATTTTAGTTTTTAAAGTTTCTTTTTTAAGGGTTTGAAAAATAATAGCAGAGCAAAAAAAATCATAAACCCCCCAACAATTCCAATTGTTACTTGAGAATCTCCTCCTGTAACTGCGCCTGTAATGGTTGAATTAAATATAACTAGTATAAATCCAATAAATCCTATTATTGAAGCCGCGACTTTTTGGGGAACTTTATTTTCTTCTTTCATTTCTTTTGAGAGTATATAATTTTCAAGTCCTTTTCTTCCTTCTTCTGATTTAATTGTAGTTTTTTTATAAAGCTCTTTAGAAAGCATCTTATACATTTTGTCATCCATCATTCCATGTGCCTTGAAATTTTTTAATGCAACATCCAAAAACCCATACATTTTCATTGCTTTTGCAGCTTTTGTTAATTCAGGTATTTCTTCTTGAGCAACTTTGTCCTGAGAAAGGATATCATACATATCTCCATAGGCATTACGAGCTTTTTCAAAATACTTTTCCCCTTCAAATTTATTTGGTTTAAAAAACTCTACAATTTTTTCAAGCACATTTTTGTCTAATTTTCCTTCATGGCTTTCATCAAAAAGTGTTTGTATTATTGTATCTTTTAATGCTTTTCCAGAAGCAATGTAATTTGCAAGTCCATTGTAAACCGCATTGTTCTGATATTTGTATTTTTCTTTTGCAGTTTCAATGAAATTACCTATCTTATTATAATCAAGATTATTGCTTATTAATACAGCATAATTTTTTAGACCTGGATTAGAGTTAATAAAATGGTTTAATCCCGCTTTAATTGCACCTTGTTGCAATTCCTTTTCTGAGATTTGTTTTGTTTTTTCTTTTTTTGGCATTTTTATATTAAGTATTTTTAATTAATAAACTTAATTATTCCATCCTTCTCTGGCTGAATTTTCCTTCACTACTCCTCATTTCTCCTCCGAGTTCTTGAGGAAGCTGTGAGAATCCTGCTCCAAAAGTTTGATAATTATTTGAAGGAAGCATCATTCCATATCCTGAAAAATATCCCTGTTGAAGTCCAAGAGCTTGATTCCAGTAAGGCCCAGCCCCAAAACTATACATTGGAGAGCCAAGTCCCTCGAGAGTTTCTTTTATTGGAGGTGTCTGGAAATGCTGCCACCATTGTGCAGCTTCTATTATTTTTTTTCCTTTGAATCCTTTTTCTCCTAGTTTCTCCATTATTTCCTTTATAGGAACATTTCCCATTCCCATAGGAAGTTCAGTATGTTCAAAACCAAAATTATCAGAAAGATGAACATGCTTAACATATGATGCTATTTTTTTTGTTTCTTTTATTATGTCTTCTTCTTTAAATCCCTGCTTTCTTAACATGTTTATGTGCCCTACATCCCATGTTGCACCTATTAATTTCTCAGCAATTTTTTGAGCTTCCCCTTCACCTATCCCATTTTCTTTTGCTTTTTCAACAAATTGATTTCTTGAGGCTATAACAAGATTCCTCAAATCTTCTCCAGTTGATAAACCCATTCCAGCAGGAGGATTTTCAATAACCATTATAGGAGTTTTATTGGGGTCCTTGAATTTGTTGTATGCATTGAATGCTGCATTTCCAAAAGTTTTTGAAGATTGTGTTATGGCAAATTCTTCTACTGGGATAAATAATCTTGGTTGTACTCTTTGAAGTCCTTGTGATAATTGAAATAATGCTTCTGAGCGTGTCTTTGGGTCAAGAGACTGAATTGTGGCGTTTCCAGCATTATCTAAACCAAGTACTTTTCCATACTCTTCAGACATGATTTTAAGGTTATTCATTGTTATTTTATCTTTGTCTTTTTGTGCACTTTCATATGCTTTTGAGAAATCAGCCCTTACTTTTCTTTCTGCTTCACTTAAGTACTCACTTGCTGAATAAATCTTTTTTATTTGGTCTCTTTCTTCTGGGGACATATTATAATCAAAAGGTTTGTGTGTTAATCTGCTTTCATTTATCTTGTTATATAATTTATGAAAAATAGGGTGGATGTCTTGCATAATTCTCTCAGCACTTTCTCTGCTAAATTCGACTTGAGTTAAAGAATCACTCCATCTTGTACGATTTGCAATTCTCAAATTTTCTTCTGGAGTATATTCTGTTGGTTTTGATAAGTCATCTCCAGGATAATATTTTTTTTCAAGTTCCAGTGGAATCATTTTCCCATCTTCTCTATCAACTGCAATAAGTCTTTTTGCCTCTCTCTCTTTTCCTTTCTCTCCGAGTGTTTTCCACTCTGAACCTGGAACTCCTTCTGCAGAATGGAAGGTAACTGGAATATTCCCGTCAGGGTTTAATTCATGACTTCTTAGAAGGGCTTCAGTAATTTTTCTTTCAGCTCCTTCTCTGTTTAATTCGCTGAATCCTTGCTGAGACATTCCAGCAGAATCTATAACAGGAGCATGAACAGAAACATCTACTCCTGTTAGTTTGCTCAATTCTTTCATTTCAGCAAATTGCTGTTTTGGAATAGAATCAAATAATTCAGAAGAAACAAGTGCAAGCTCAATATGTTTTATACCTGTGGATAATTTTGTAGAAGCATCTTTTATTATGTTTGCTGTTCTTGGATCAGTTGTTAAACCAAGAGAACCTGCCTTTGTCCTATATCCTGTAAAACTACTTGAATAGGCTTTGTTTGGATCTAAAGTAGAATATCCTCCCTGATAAATATTCTCAATTGTGTAATCCCCTTTTTCCATATGTTATTTATATGAAAGAATAATTTATTAATCTAATGGTTGGAGTTGTAGGAGAGGAGCATGGAACATAATTATCTGTAACAGCTTTGTTAATATTAAATGATATATAACTTAATACTTAACCTAAGATGATTAATATCAATTAAAAATTGCCTTCACATTAATTTAATCTTTAAAATTAATACTTTTCAGGGGTATATTTAATTTCCCTTCTCTCAAAAGGTTTTTCCTTTCCTATTTTATCTTTATCAATCTTGCTAACAGGAAAATATTTCTCAAAATTTTCTTGGATTGCAATTCTTGCTTGTGGAGAATTTTCAAATCTTATCTCCCTCCTTTCAAAAGGTTTTTCCTTTCCTATTTTTTGAATTTCCCCATGTGGAATTATATTTTCAATAATCATCCCTTCATATTTGACATATTTTGACTCTTCAGATTTTTTCTCTCTGGCATTGTACTTGAAAGGGTCTTCTTCTCCTTTTGAATTATTATTTGATGTTGAATCTTCAGCTAAATTTGTTTCTAGTCTGGTGGGAATTCTTTGAGGAGCATTTATTTTACTAAGTGAGGGGGAAGATTTTTGTGTTCTTGGTTCATCCAAAAATCCTCTGAGTTCTGAAAAATCTATTTTTTCTTCATCTTTTTCAAGCATTTGCTCCAGTGAGTTTATTTCCTCTTGACTTAAAGAGGGTTTTTCTATAATTCTTTCCTTTTCTTCTTTGGTTTTTCTTCTTCTTGGCATTATTTATGAAAGAATAAGGAATATATAAATATTTTTTATGGGGTACTTAGTTATCATAGTAAAATCATGGGGGTTTGCATATTACTAAAATAGATTAATTACAATAACTTGGCTGTTACAGATAATTATATTTTGCATTATTAAGTTATGTTATAGATTCATTAAGTATAACTTGCCATTCCATGGGCTTTTTTATAAATATCAAAAAGACTCATAGCAGTTGCTTTTGCAACTTCTTCAGCTAGAGGTCTAAGATGAGTTTTTTCAATCCAATTATCTTTTTGAAAGGATTTTTCTTTATTTTCCTCTTTTTCTTTTGGAACTTCTTTTTTATCACTTTTTTCATAAAATCCAAATAAAGCAAGGAAGGGATTTGAATCCTCTCTTTTTTCCTCTTTCTTTTCCTCCTTGTTTTTTTCTTCAAGGAAAAAATTTATTTCACTCTGCAATTGATTGAGACTTTCATCAGTTGCTCCATTAATTAGCTTTAGCACATCATCCAAATCTGATTTATCAAGTTCTTTATTTAACTGGTTTATTTCATCTCCGTTTAGAGCGTATGCCTTAAATGTAACATCTGCTTTTCCTCCAAATGTAAAATGAGCTTGTTGTGAAACTCTTTGGGGAATTCCTCTAAAAGTTAATTCAACAATTACACAACTATAATATTTTCTTAATTTTTTTGTAAAATTTTCTTTTGCAAATTCTTTTGGAAGCAATCCTTCAAGTGCAGAATCTCTTACATTTAATTCTTTTTTCCCGATTAATACAAGTTCAAGAATAATTGTGTTAAATGCCTTAACAAGTGCAGGCTCCCTTGTTCTATCTTTGCTTTCTAAGTCATAGGCTGCCTTTAAATAAGGCTTTGCCCATCTTGAATAAAGCTTGAGGCTGTTAACCTGGCTTTTTAAATAAGTTTTTTCAAGTTCGTATCTTTTTCTTAGTTCTTCTTCAGATTGTTTTAACCAAATGTTAAATTCATGAATTCTTGGAATTAAAATTCTTTTTACTCTTTCATTTAAATCAATTCTTTCAGCATCTTTTTCATCTTTCGAAGCAAGGAATGCATCTATCAAGGTTGTAAATCCGCCTTGTCCAAGAGCCATAGCTTTTATGCTTGAATTTCCTTTTTGAATATCAACTTTATCCATCCATATTTGCTTAAGGGATAATATCGCAGAATCTTTTTTTGGAGACTTTAAATCTTCATAACTTTGAAGTCTTATTCTGAATTCTTTTAAATCATAAATTATGTTGAGGACACTTCTCAAAACAACATTTATATCACCCAGAACTTTTGTTGCCTGATTTTGCATTATTGTTGCTCTTTGTCCAAGCTCAGCAAAATGTCCTGAACCCGGAGAGGAGGAAAAATTATCTATCAATTTTTCAGCGGAAAGTCCAAAATCATTCATTAAGTCAAGTATGAAAAAATAAACTGGTTCAAGTGTTTCAACAGCAGAATCATATCCCAGAGTGTGACTTGCAACTTCTACAGAATCAATTAGTCCACCTTTTTTATCCTTAGCTCTTTTCTGATAATGAGGGACCACTTTTTCTATTATATCTGAAACTACTGAACCCATTCAAAATCAAAGAATTCTTTATTTAAAAAATGTTTGATAGCTAAATTTAAAAATAATCTTTAACTGTATTGAATATGGGACTTTTTAGCAGAAGAGATAAAATTGTTGATTTAACTGAGGAATACAGACAGAGAAAAACGCGAACTAAAGGAGATTCGGGGGTTGCTCCTTCTGGTAATTCTTCTGCGCAAACTCAGGAAAATTCTTCGGGGGGGTTTTTTAATTTTTTTGGAAATACAAATGTTTCTGGCTCATCTTCAGGGGTTTCATCTTCTGAAATTTCAGGTGCAAATGAAACTTTGGATGCAGATGAAAAAAGGAGACGCCTTGCAAAAAGATTGAAAGATATGACAGACAGGATAGAAGATTTGTCAAATCAGATTTATATTTTACAGCAGAGAATTGAAGTTTTGGAGAAGAAAGCCAATATAAATAAATATGAGTAAAAATTGTTTTTGATTTAAGTTAAATTAATAAATAATCAATTCTGTCTAGTATTATGAAAAATCTTGATAAAAAAGCAATGGCATATGCTCTTAAAAATGCAATACATTATAAGGGCAAGGCAAATCAAGGAGCAGTTATATCCGCATTGTTTAATGAAGGACTGAAAAAAGAAGATGTTAAAAAGTATGTGAAGAAAATTAGTGAAATTGTAAATTCTGTGAACAAGCTTTCGCTTGTTGAGCAGGAAAAGGAATATGAGAATTTTAAAGAAGAAGTTTCCCAGAGGGAAACCAGGGAAGGATTGGAAGAATTGCCAAATGTTTCAAAAAAGGGCGTTGTTATGAGATTTAGGCCTGCACCGTCTGGGCCATTGCACATAGGGAATATGATAGGAGCCGGGCTTCCCAATTCTTTGTATGTTAAAAAATATGGCGGCAAGTTTTATGTTATTATTGATGACACTGCCCCTGAAAAAATCCTTCCGGAAAGTTACAAGAACATAAAAAGAGATTGTGATTGGATTTTGGGAAATGTTTCAGAATATATTTCTTCTTCAGATAGAATGGGATTGTATTATGATTATGCTGAAAAACTTATAAAAAAAGGGGCTGCCTATGTTTGTACAT
This sequence comes from Candidatus Woesearchaeota archaeon, assembly GCA_964577855.1. Taxonomy (GTDB): domain Archaea; phylum Nanobdellota; class Nanobdellia; order Pacearchaeales; family GW2011-AR1; genus MWBV01. Next base: position 7,805 of record CAZOAN010000005.1, read on the forward strand.
GCTCTTCTGAAAAATTCAAAGAATTTTCAGATTTTAAGGAAAATTGCCCATGCAGAAATAATAATATTAAAGAAAATTTATACAGGTGGGAAAAAATGCTGTCTAAAATTTCAAAAAATAATTTTAAAGAAGGGGGGGCAGTTTTAAGATTTAAATCAGATATGCAAAATCCAAATCCTGCTATGAGAGATTTTCCTTTGGCAAGAATAAATGAAAAAGAACATCCAAGACAAAAAAAGAAATATAGAGTCTGGCCTTTGATGAATCTTGTTGTTCCTGTTGATGATATGGAATTGGGAATGACCCATATAATACGTGGAAAAGACCACATGGATAATGCAGAAAGACAGAAAATGATTTTTAAAGTTTTTGGAAAGAAATTCCCATGGACATTTTTTATAGGCAGAATCAAGTTTAAAGACTTAATCCTGTCAAAAAGAAAATTAAATGAAATGATTCATTCAGGAGAGCTATCCGGAGAGGATGATGAGAAAATTCCAACTATTTCTTCTTTGAGGAAAAGAAAATATAAACCAGAAGCATTTGCAAAATTTATTGAACAAAGGGGATTAACAGAAGTTGATAAAGTTGTTGATAGCAAGGAGTTTTTTAAAATTATCGATGGCTTCAATAAATAAAAAGGTTTTTATAGGTGTTTTTTCTTATCTTATTAACCAGTAATGGTTATAAATTTGAATGAAAATTTTACATTTTCTTTCAAAAGAATAAAAGTCCATTTGAAAGGAGGTTAATATGAATAATAATAAAAAAGGTTTGTCAACAATTGTTGCGACTTTGTTGATAATATTGCTTACTCTTGTAGCAGTTGGTATAATCTGGGTTGTTGTAAGAAATGTTGTGCAGGGAGGAAGTGAGCAGGTAGATATAGACGCAAAATGCCTTCAGGCAAATGTTGTGGCTACAAATGTTGTGGTTATAACTGCTGATTCCTATGATGTAACTCTTTCAAGACAAGGAGGAGGAGAGGCAATTGGGGGAGTGATGTTGGTTTTCATGAATGCCAGCAAGACTTCAAGTTATGCTACAAATATTTCTGAAGATATAGTTCCTTTGAGCACTATAACTCGAACTGTTGTAATCAGTTCAACTGATCCTAATTATGTAGCAAATGCAAACCAGGTGGATGTTGTAGTTTATTTCTTAGATAAATCTGGAAATAGGCAGCTTTGTTCGTCAAACCCAAATCCATTTGAATTTTAATTTTTATTATTTTTTTATTATTTTTTATTTTTTAATCTAATCGGAGATTTGTTTTATTCTTATAGATAAAATGTAATTATCTCGGTAAAATCCTGCAGGGGAAATATATTACTAAACTAGATTAATCATAATAGACTAACTGTTACAGATAACTAATATTAATTTTTCTTAATAACATAAACTTCATCATTTTTTCTTACCAAGGGCAATTTTATTCCTATTTCCTGCCCTTTTATTGCTTTTTCAACTGGAGAATTTTTTATTTCAATCCTTTTTATATCAGAATTTATTATTCCTGTTGTTTTGCCTATGACTGCGATTTTATCCCCTATTTTTAATTCTGAAACAAGTTTTATTGTTGCCACATTTATTTTTGGGTAATAATGAGTTATTTTCCCTACAAATTGCTTTTTTTCTGTTGCACTTGAATGTTCAATATTGGAGAAGTCTTTAGAAGTTGGAAGCCCCAGGTAAAATCCTGATGAAAAACCTTTGTTATACACTTTTCCTAATTCTTTCATTGAAATCTCTATTTCTTTTTTTGATAATTTTTTGTCCAGTGCTTTTCTATATATCCTTACAATAGTATCTACGTATCTTGAATCTCTATTTCTTCCTTCTATTTTAAAAGAAGTTATTCCGGATTTTTTCAATTGTTCAATAAATGGAAGAGTGCATAAATCTTTTGGTGAAAGAATGTGATTATTTTCAACTTCAAGTTCGTAACCTTCCTGTTTGTCCTTGATTATATAACTTCTTCTGCAGGGGTGAATACACTCTCCCCTGTTTGATGATTTGTTAAATAGGGATTGAGACATTAAGCAACGTCCGCTCACAGCCAGACACATTGCACCATGAATAAATACTTCTGCTTTGATATTTGCTTTTTTTATTATTTCTTTTATTTGTTTAAGGTTGAGTTCCCTTGCTAATATAATTTTCTTAGCTCCGAGTTTCTTGTAAAATTTTGCTGATTCAATATTTGAAACTGAAGCCTGAGTGGAAATGTGAAATGGAATATTATATTTTCTACATAATTGAATTACTGACAAATCCCAGCATATTATAGCATCAATTTTTCCTTTTATTTTTTTTATAATATCTTCAATTTTTTTTATCTCGTTATTATATATTATTGAATTCAAAGTGAGATATTTTTTTATTTTTTTGGGTTTGCATATAATATTTATCCTGTCTAAATCCTTTAATTCAAAATTTTTTGCATTTGCTCTTAATGAAAATCCTTTAAGTCCAAAATAAACTGCATCTGCTCCTGCGTTTATTGCTGCTGTTAGCATAGAGAAATCACCTGCTGGTGCGAGAAGTTCATATCTAATTGGTTTTTTTGCCATGGCTAAACTAAATTAATTACCTTTAAAAATACTTTTTATCTTTAAATATTGTATAATGGCGGTTGTAGTATAATGGTAGTACACACGGTTGTGGTCCGTGGAAAGAGGGTTCGATTCCCTCCTTCCGCCCTTTTCGAAGAAAAGGGAGCAACTAAAGATTTATCTTGAAGTTCCGCCCTCATTCCGCCCTTTAAACAAAATGAAAACCTATGACATACTAATAATTGGTGCCGGTCCTGCAGGTTTAACAGCAGGATTGTATTCTGCAAGAAATGGTTTGAAAGTTGGAATTGTATCAAAAGACATAGGGGGAACAGTAAATTCCATACTTCGTCTTGAGAATTGGCCTGGATTTAAAGGTTCAGGAGCAGAGCTTATGAAGAAGTTTTATGAACAAGTAAAAAAATATGAAGTGGATTTTATAATAGAAGAAGTTGCTTCAATTGAAAAAATTGGTAAAAAATTTGTTGCGAAAACAAAAAATAATGAATTAGAATGTAATGCTTTAATTATTGCAACAGGAACAGAAAGAAAGAAGCTTAAAATTCCAGGAGAAGACGAGTTTTTAGGAAAGGGGGTTAGTTATTGTGCAACTTGTGATTCATTTTTCTTTAAAAATAAAGATGTTGCAGTTATAGGTGGAAGTGATTGTGCTACAACTTCTGCTCTTGCTCTCTCAGACACATCAAAAAAAGTCTATTTAATTTATAGGGGAGAAAAACTTAAATGTGAGGATATAAATAAAGAGAGGCTCAATAAAAAGAAAAATGTTGAAATTTTTTACAATTCATTTCCTTTAGAAATATTGGGTAAAGAAAAAGTGGAAGGAATTAGGGTAATGTCAAAAGGCAAGAAAGAAGATATTAAAGTTGATGGGGTTTTTATTGAAGTTGGTTCTACACCTCTGGCAGAGTTTACAAAAAAGATTGGTTTAAAGATGGATAATGAAAAATTTATTAAAGTTGATGAAAATATGAAAACTTCTGTTGTGGGAATTTATGCTGCTGGAGATGTTACAAATCACAAGCTAAAGCAAGTTGTTGTTTCTGCTTCTCAAGGAGCAATTGCAGCCAAGTCTGCTTATGATTTGCTGAGCAATAAGAGATAAGATTGTTTAATTATCTGTAACAGTTGGTTATTATAATGTTAATTAATAGTAGAACAATGTTAGAGATTTTATGTGATAATTATAATCTATTTTGAAAAAGTTAAGTTTTAAAAGAGAGTTATTTCTTGAATTACTATGGTATTGAATTTTGAAAATGAAAAATTGATAAGAGAATTGAAGAGAATAAAACCAAAGAGAGTCTTGGTTCAATTACCTGAGGGTGTAAAACAAAATGCATTTGATATATTAAAAATATTTGAAGATTTGAATATTGAATCTGTTTTTTCAGGTGAAACGTGCTGGGGAGGATGTTCAATAGCAGTTGAGGAAGCAAAGTCAATAAAGGCTGATTTAATTGTTCATTTTGGACATTCTGAATTTGCAAAAGTTAATTTTCCTGTGCTTTATATTGGTATAAGAGATGAACTTAATTTAACTCTGTTACTAAAGAAATCTCTCAAAGAGCTGAAAAATTTCAAGAAAATAGGCTTGAGTTATTCAATTCAGCATTTACAGGATGTTAAGAATATAATTAATTTTTATAGAGAAAATGGAAAAGATGTTTTGCTTTCGAAGAAAAAAGCAATGATTGCTTATGAAGGACAGGTTATTGGTTGCCAATATTCAGGATTAAAAGCAATTGAAGAAGAGGTTGAATGTTTTGTGATAATAGGCAATAATTTTCATTCTATGGGGGCAGTGCTCTCTGTTGATAAACCTGTTTTCTTGGTTGATGTTTATAATAATGAAATTAAAAATATGAAAGTGGTAAAAAATAAAATTTTAAAGCAAAGAATTATGACTATTGAAAAATTTAAAGATGCTAAGAAAATAGGAATTATCATAGAAACCAAATCAGGACAAAAGTTTGGTTCCCCTAAAGTTTTAATTGATAAACTTGGAAAATCTGGGAAAAAAGTAATTATAATAACAATGAATGAAATTACTCCTGACAAATTGATTAATTTTTATAATGTTGATGCTTTTGTTGAGTTGGCTTGCCCAAGAATTGCAATTGATGATGCTACAAAATACAGAAAGCCATTAATTACATTCAGGGAAGCACTTGTTGCATTGGGTGAAAAATCTTGGGATGATATTTTGAAAGAAGGGTTGATTTAGGAATAGTGTAAGGTTTTTATATGTAGTTTTTATAATAATAATAATAATATGTGTTTTACTCCGATTATTTCATTATCTGTTGCAATTATTGAATTTATTTTAGCCACTATTTTGATTTTATTTTTTAAAAGAACAACATTAAGAAATTTCTTTATTCTTTTTATATTCGTCCTTGGGTTTTATCAGTTTTCGGAATTCATGCTTTGTTCTACAGAATACAGTCTCTTATGGGCAAAAATAGGATTTATAACATATACATTTTTACCTGGAATATTTCTTCATGCTACACTAAGATTTTTGAAAAGAAAACCAAATATATTTTTAATTTACATAGTTCCCGTTGTAATTTCAATTATTGCTCTTTTAACTCCCGGATTTATTATTGAAGCACGTTGTGAAACTGTTTTTGTAACTGTAACAAGCATATTTGCTCTAGCTTATGGATTTTTGGAAAACCTCCCTTTTCTAATTTATAATTGTTATTATTTTGGATTTATCATATTATCTTTGTCTTTAATAATGAAAGATTATTTCCACGAAAAGAATAGAATAAAAAAAGAAATAGAATTAGTTGAAATGATTGGCGGATTATTAATGACTGTTCCAACCCTTATCTTTATTGTTGTTTTGCCCTATTTGAAACAAAGATTTCCTTCTGTTCTTTGTTCATTCGCACTTTTTATGGCTATTGCTGCATTTATAGCAGTTTATTTAGAAAAGAGAATTATATCAAAGAAAAGTTCTCTTAAATCAAAAAAGAAGACTTGATGTGAAGATTTTTATATTATCTTTTTCTTATACAACTTATGGAAACAGTAAAGGGATTTAAAGATTATACAGGAGAAGAAGCTCGCAAAAGAGCTGAAATAAGAAAAATATTAGTGGATACTTTTGAAAAATATGGGTTTGAACCAGCTGAAACCCCTGTAATTGAATATAAAGAATTTGTCCAGGGAGAAAACAAGCAGGATGAAGCTGTGAGTGATATATTCAAGCTTAAAGATAAAGGAGAAAGGGAGCTTGCTCTAAGATATGAATTTACATTTCAATTGAAGAGATTAATGCAAAATAAAAAATTACCCTATAGAAGATATCAAATTGGTGAAGTTTTTAGAGATGAGCCTGTGAATGCTAATCGATTTAGACAATTTGTTCAGTGTGATGCGGATATAGTTGGGAGCAAAATAAGAGATGAAGTTGAGATTTTATCATTAACAAAGGAAATCTTAAATAAAATAGGAATTAAATTTGTTATTTATTTTAATAGCAGGAAATTATTAAATGAAATATTAGACAAAGAGGGAATTAAAGATAAAATACAAGTAATAAAAGAAATAGACAAGTTAGATAAATTGCCTGAAAAAGAAGTTAGAGAAAACCTAAAAAAATACAAGGCTGAAAATATTATTGAGATATTCAAGAAACCTAAAAGCTATTTTTCTAAATATACCTCTTATAATGAATTAAAAGAATTTGAAGAATATCTTAATCTTTACAAAGTTGAGGCAATATTTTCTCCTTCTCTTTCAAGGGGATTAAGTTACTATAACGGAACTGTTTTTGAAGTTAAAACTGATAAAATGAGGGAAACTGTATGCGGTGGTGGAAGTTATGAATTCAATGGGGTGCAATGTACTGGAATTGCATTGGGGTTGGATAGGCTTTCAATGTTGGCGAATTTTAAATTGAATAAAAATAGTGTTCTTGTTGTTTCACTGAATGAAGATAAGCAAGCTATTAAAATTGCTGATATATTGAGGGAAAGGGGAGATGCAGTTTCTATTTTTTATGGAAAACCTTCAAAAGCCCTTGAATATGCAAATTCCTGGAATATTCCGCAGGTTATATTTGTTGGAGCAGAAGAAGTCAAGAGGAAAAAATTCAAAGTTAAGGATATGGCTACAGGAAAAGAGAAAATATTAACTTTGGAAAAGAGAACAAAAAAGAATGTTATTGTTCAGAGGAAGTAAGATTAAAACTTGGAAAGAATAAATCTTTATAAATAAAAATACCTTATAGAGATATGATTAAAAGAGTAAATCATAAAGGGCAGGTGACAATTTTTATTATTATTGCTGTTCTTGTTATAGGAATGGGAATTACTTTCTTTGTATTTAAAGATAATCTTAACCTCGGAAAAACATCTTTGGAAATAGAGCCTATTTACACAAGCATACTCTCCTGCTTGGAAAGCACAAGTGAAGAAGGGATAAATTATGTTTCTTTACATGGAGGGTATTATAAAATTCCAGAAGAAATTTCAATAAGTTATATTACAGAAGAGGTTCCTTATTATTATTTGAATTCAAAAAAATACATTCCATCTATTCAGAGAGTTGAGAGAGAGTTAGAAAATTATGTTTATGAAAATTTAAAATTATGCTTAAATTTTAGTTCTTTTGAAGAACAAGGTTTTGAAATAAAGGAAGGTGATTTATTAGTTTCATCAGATATAAAAGCAGATAAAATTAATATAAAAGCTAATTATCCATTGGCGATAACGAAGGGAGAAGACACCTTTAGATTAAGAGAATTTAAAATAGAAATTATATTGAGTGTTGAGAAATTGCGCGATGCTTCAGAAGAAATTGTAGATTTATATTATGAAAAGCCGGGTTTTGTATGTTTAACATGCTTGGAGGATGTATCAAGCAAATATGGGGTGGAGGCAAAAGCAACTCTCCTTTCAGATGAAAATGTAATATGGTTCTCAATTTTAGATCCCGGCAGTGAATTAAAATGGAGATTTGTTGTAGAACAATGAAAAACAAAGTTTTTCTAAGTCCTCGTGAACTGCGGATACAAAATCCAGGAGATTTTGCATAATGAAAACAAAGATAATTCTTTTTTTGTTTGCTATGGTATTATTAATTGGACTTGTCTTTTCTGCGGAAGAGACAATAAGTAAAACAATTGATATAGGCAATTTAATAGGGGAAGGACTTGATATAACTGCAAATGGAGTTGAATTTATTAAAAAAGAGAATGAGAACACCCTCATTAATTTCTTAGAAGGGGGAAGTGCAAGCATAAATGGTTCATTATTTATGAATGTTAAGGAGTCATCTTCAATTGAATTAGACAATACAGGGAGAATTGTTTTCGCTGATTTGACAGCAACGGAGAAAACCATTTTTACCTTGGGTGGAACAGATTATGAAATCCCAAAAGGTGGAAGAATAAAATATGAAGAAGGTAAGCCAGCAGTATTTTATGGAAAGGCAGGAGATTCTCTTAGATTTAAAAATAAACTCTTTGATGAATCTGGAAATGATATAGGGAAGTTTTCAAATCTTAAGTTAAACGGAGAATCTATTAAAATAGAAAGAATTGGGGAAAACAGCATTATAGAAGGTAATTTTGAGATAGGCAATGATAAAATTAAAGGATTTGGTGGAAATGCTGGAAAAATAACTCTTTCTAAAGATGGAAAAATATCAGAAATCTGGAAAAACACAGATGCAACAGTGGGCAATATGAATCATAAAGTTTCTGGAAATAATTTGAAAATGTATTATGATGATAATTTTAATCCTTTAGAGCATAAAAATGAAAATTATTTTAATTATGGGAAAGGGAAGATTTCTGCTGGGGGAACAGGTTTTAGTTCTGATTTAGGAAAAATAAATAATATATTTGGAGATATGAACACCACAAAATTTGTTCAGGGAATAGGAACAAAAGAAAGAAATTTAGGGTTTACACTTAATGGAGGAAATTTAGAAATAGATACTAAAAATCCTAATTTAGGATTTAATATTAAATCTGAAGGAGATTTTATTATAAATAATGGGAGAACAATTATTGAGTCTCAAAAAATATCAAAGATAGTGGATGGAAAACTAACTTCACTTGGTAAAAGTTATCTTTTTGTTACAGCAGATTATGGGGAGGGTGAATCTTATGGTTTATCATATTCTTATGATTTGAATTTTAATGAGGGTGAATATACATTAAAAGATAATGTTTTGACAAATAAAAAGGGGTATGTAAGGTTTAATGCTAATACTGAATGGGAAGATTATATAAGAAAAATAAAAGAAAGTGATGTTAATGAGAAAGCTATATTAAAAGCAAAAATAGATGAAGAAAAAGGGGTTGACACAAGGGATTATATTTATCTTTTAAAAGATAAGGAAGGGTTGGTGAAATCATTTTGTGAAGCTAGAGATAGTGCAAATGAAAATGTGTATGGGGTTAAAATTTCTCTTGAAGAATTAATTGCAAGGTATATGCTTGAAGGAGGAGCATATTATAAGTCAGGTTATCCTATTTATGATTATGATAAGATGGGCCCTAATGCTCCTGTTTGGGGTTCTACTATTGGATTAGATAATATAGGGGATTCTGCCTTGCTTAAAAAATTAAAAGAGGATAAATTTATTCCAAAAGATTTTCAGATAGGCCGTCCAGAGACAATGACAAATGAACAGTATCAGGATACCACTTCTGCACATTTTAGTAATATAAAAGATTCATTAACAGCTTTTGCTGGAGAATTAGCACGCAGAAAATCTGTTTTTGAGACAGATTTTAAGGGAACATACGGAGAAGAGGAGTTTAAGAGAATGTCGGATGATGAAAAATATTTTTGGCTTACATATTATTTCAATTCAGGTGAAGGTGCAGGGAAAGGACAACTAATCGGCACAAAATATTATACTTATAGTAGTAGTACAGGAGAGAAAATTGTTGTACAGGGCAAAGGAAGAGAAGATTTTTATAAACCATGGACAGGCTCAGAACCCGGACATGTAAGAAGTGCACATTTTAATGCTGTTCTTTCAGAAGCTACATATAAACTTATGAAAAAATTGGGAATTTTTAATTATGTTTAATCTCTTGGAAATACACCGATTACCCCGGGTATGCTAAGTTTTATATTAAAAACAGTTAAATTTTTTCCTCTCCCCTGGGTTTCAAATTCACCATAATTTACATAGGAGATTTCTGGGGTTTTAACAACCATCTCTGCTTCGTATCCTCCATCCATATTCATTGCTGTATGAACATTAAATCCCTTGTCTGCTCTTTGGTTGCTTTCATTTAAAAATTTCCCAAAATTATAAAGTGTAAAATATCCTCCCTCTGTTGTCATAAATAAAATTTCATCTTCTTTTGTTTTAGCCACAACTGTTCTATTTGCCTGCCAGCTTGTTTCATTGACTTTTATTTTTCCTTCTCTATCAAGTAAGATTGGCCAGTGCTGAACTCCTTGAGTATAAGGAGTTGTTCTATAATCAAAAGAATCATATTCAAAATCAAGTAAATCTGCTTTCTTTAGTTTTCCTTCTAAATCATTTGGTTCTGCTACTAACATTCCTCTTGAATATTGATTGTATTTCGGTCCTTTTTGTTTTCCATCACATATTACAAGAGCACATGGATAATGAAGGGGTTCTGCCATGTATTGATTACCATTTATCATTGCAAGAGCACCTGTTCTTTCCTGCCAACGTTCTATCCAAGCAGATTCTGTGCCTGTTTCAGTATTTCCATTAAAAACTCGTATTTTATTCTTCTCGGGATTTATTTTAATAGTTGCAATTATATCGACTAATTTATTGTCTCTATAAACTTCTGTTCTTGAAAAATCCAATCCTTTTGCTGCATTTTCCCATTTGATTGGATTGTGATAAATATTATAATAATCTGGTGAAGGAAGTCTTGAAAATTCTTTTGCAGTTATTTTTTTTGGTAATTTATCTATTTGCTCATTTGAATAATTAAAATTTGTAGGATTTGAATAATCTGATATTATTAAACCTAAAAGCCCCAATCCTGCTAATTTCACAAAATCTCTTCTTCCAACCATTTTATTACTTGCAAAAATATTCTATATAAATCTTTCCCCGATTATACTTTTAAAATACCCCTTATTTTATTCTAGTGAAAATTCTATGAAGTTCGAATTAGTTTCAATATTATCCAAGAAGTTTCTTATGTTCTTTCCTGAACCCTCCAAAAGATAAGTTAAGGAGGTTGTCTTTGTCTTTTTATTTATTTGTTTAGATAATAGTTTATGCTTCTTTATATTAAATTTATCAAATAAACCCATAACTTCCTTATCCCAATTCAGTTTATTTATCTTAAAACTTACTTTTTTTAAATAAGAAGATGTTTTCTTCTTTTCTATATATTTATCTATGAATATTGAAATCCATATTAAAATATAAATCAAAAGACCAACTTCATATTCTCCAACACCTATAATTAAACCCAATATTGCAAATAACCAAAGACTTGCAGCAGTTGTAAAACCAAATATCTTATCAGTTGTTTTTATAAGTGCTCCTGCTCCCAAAAAACCTATTCCTGTAACTATTGCAGCCAGTAAAGGAATTGGATTATCATAACCCATATTAAGAGCAACTAATGAAAGGCCGCACGCACCTATTGAAATAAAAACAAATGTACCTAATCCAACTGGTTTGTGAGATCTTTGCCTTTCAATTCCAAAAAGTAAAGCAAGTATAAATGCTAAAATAAGTCTTACAAACATAATTTTTAATTCCATGGAGGTATAGATAATTTATTCTGCTTTTAAATTCGATGTTAATATTTTATAGTTACATTACAAATAATAAAAAAAGAAATAAAAATTTATCTAAGCTTGAATGTTGCACTTACTGATGCACTTATATCCTGTTCATCTGGTTGAATACTCGTTGCAGCTTCTTTTGCTGAGACAGAATCTTCATAACCCATTCCACTACCTGTTCTTGCAGTATAAACATTCCAAGGATAATATTCAAAACTAGTTACTTGAACTGATAAAAGTCTTCCAACTTTCTTATTAAATCCTAAAGCAACAGAATTTGCTTTTATTGCTGCATCTTCAGAAGCCAGTTTAAGAGCTTCTGCTTTGTACTTATTTTGTGCTCCCTGACTTAATTCAAAGTTGATATAACTTATTCCTGCACCTGCATCAACTCCAGCATCTATGGCAGGGGAGAGTTTATCACTTTCATCAGAAGAAAGTTCTACTTTCAAATAATGAGTTGCTTTGTAACCATCTGTCTTCTGTTTCCCATTTTCCCAGTAGGTATTTGGATAAATATTGTAACTTTCTGTTTTTATATCACTTTCTTCAAAGTCCTCTGAAACAAGTGCTTCAACTAGATTGTCATAAATTAGTGTGTTTGCATCTTTTGCTTCAACACTTGTCTTTCCTTTTGTTTCAATAGTGAAATATACTGAAATTACATCAGGCAGTGCTTTTACTGTTGATATCCCATCTACTGTTACACTGTTTTTTGAAGAGGGAATAATAGAATTGAATGTAATCAAGGCAAGAATTGCAATTAATAATACAACCCCTGAAATTATTGAAGTGATTATAATTGCATTGTTTACTTTTTTCATTTTTTATTTAATCTTTTTAGGTTTATAAATAATTTGATTTTTGGTTTGGAGAAAGTATTTTATAGGAGAGTTTTTTGTATTATTCATGGCATTTAAATTATCACCATCATCTCTTTCTTTAATGCACGAATGCCCAAGATGTTTCTGGTTGGATAAGCACGGGGTTTGGAAAAGACCTGCAGGCATTTTTCCCTCTCTTCCTTCTGGAATGGATGGAATACTCAAAATTCATTTTGATAAATTTAGAGAGAGAGGATTATTGCCTCCTGAATTGTGCACTAATGGAGAGTGCAAAAATTTAAAATTATTCAATGAACCTGAATTAATGAAAGCATGGAGAAATAATTTCAAGGGAATAAGATGGGAAGATAAAAATGGAAATGTATTACATGGAGCAGTTGATAATATACTTCAAAAGGGAGAGAAACTTATTGTTTTGGATTATAAAACAAGAGGGTATCCATGCAAAGAAGACACCCATGAACATTATCAAAATCAATTAGACATTTATAATTTCCTTTTAAGAAAAAATGGATACAAAACAGAGGATTATGCTTTTTTGTTGTTTTATGTGCCAAAGGAAGTTACAGAAACAGGGGAAGTAATATTTGATACAACTCTAAAAAAGATGAAAGTTGATGTTAAGAATGCAGGAGATATATTCAACAAAGCAATAAAATTATTAGAAGGGGAGTGCCCAAAGAAGAGTTGTGAGTGGTGCGATGGAAGATAAAAAATGATAAAAGCAATTTTATTTGATATTGATAATACCTTAATAGATTTTATGCGCATGAAGAAGAAGAGCTGCGAAGCAGCTGTTGAAGCAATGATTTCTGCTGGATTGGACATGAAGAAAGAAGAGGTTATAGAAACACTTTATGAACTTTATGATAAGCACGGAATGGAATATCAGAAAATATTCCAGAAACTTCTTAATAAATTAAAAGGAAAGGTAGATTATAGGATTTTAGCTCATGGAATTATTGCTTATAGACAAGTCAGAGAATCTTATCTTATTCCTTATTCTGGGACAATTCCTGTTTTAATGAGTTTAAAGAAAAAATACAAGTTGGGGATTATAAGTGATGCTCCGAGTATGAAAGCTTGGATAAGATTGATTGCAATGAAAATGGATGGTTTTTTTGATGTGGTTGTAACCAAAGGGGATGTTAAAAAGCAGAAAACTCACCCTGTTCCATTTAATTCAGCATTAAAACAATTGAATATGAAACCAGAAGAAGTTTTAATGGTTGGAGACAGAATAGAAAGAGACATTCTCACACCCAAAAAACTCGGAATAAAAACCTGTTTTGCAAGGTATGGTGTAGAGAATCCTCCAGAACCAGGAAAGAGCGGGGCTGATTTTGAAATTAATGATATTGGAGAGTTGTTGAGAGTTGTTGGTTGAGGGAAATTGAGAATTTTATTTCTTCAGCTTTTCTCCCCTTCCTCCCCCACACAAACCCCAAACATAATCACAACAATTCTTTTAAACCACTTGCTCTATCTGATTTTTATGAAAGATTTAGTTGATATAGCAAGAGAATTGAAAGACTCTATCGGAAAAAAAGTTATATTAAACGGAGTTGAAGGAAAAATACATTATGCGGCAGTA
>CAZOAN010000006.1:0-6710 GCA_964577855.1 Candidatus Woesearchaeota archaeon
CTTGTTGGAAAGATGATTGTAACAAAAGAAGGTAAGAGATTAGGTTTTGTTAAAGATATAACCTTTGAGACAAGATCTGGAGAATTAATTGGTATTGTTATAAGAGATCCTACTCCTTATACAAGAAATTTGAATTTAGAAAAGACTTCCTCAGGGGAATTTTTGATTCCTTATAGCTCCATAATTGCTATAGGCGATTTTATGATTGTTTCCGAAGAAGACTTAATATAATTTTATAATGAAATATTCATTTGAATACCCTGTTATTTATTAGTTAATTTTTTAACTATCTTCTTATTTAAAGTAATATTCTTTCACACCCAAATATTTAAAAATAAAACTTTAATTATTCTTTTATGAGATTAATAGGATTTAATTTTACAAAAATGAATTTAGAGAAGAAGTCAGATAACTTAAAAGATTTAAAAGTTACTACTGGCATTGATATCTCTAAGGTACAAGAAGCAAAATCCGATTTCTTTAAATCCCCAGATGAATTAATCGCCGTAAACTTCGAATATAATATAAATTATGAAAAAGATGTTGCGACCTTAAAATTCTATGGAAGTCTTATAGTGTCAGTTGGATCAAAGCAAGCTAAGGAAGTTTTAAAACAATGGAAAGATAAGAAACTTCCAGAAGATTTTAGATTGAATGTCTTCAATATAATTCTTAAAAAATCTAGTTTAAGAGCACTTCAATTTGAGGAAGAGCTTAATTTACCTCCCCATATTCCCTTGCCTTCTTTTAAACCTGCGGAAGATAAGAAATAATCTTAACTTGAAATTTTAGGTTAATTTTAAAAAAGTAAACCCCTTTCACAAGCCATGTATATTTCAAAAGAAAAGAAGGAGAAGATTTCAGAGCAAATTTTAGCACACCTTTATTCCACAAATCCCAAACCACTTTTTACATTTCATATTGCTAAGGAGATTGCAAGGGATGAAGAATTTGTTAAGAAACTTTTAATAGACTTAAAAAACAAGGGATTTGTGATTGAAATAACAAAAAACCCAAAGGGCAAAATTTATACAAAAAGAAGGAGATGGAAATTAAGTGAAAAATTATATCTTCTTTACAAACAAAAACAACCTTAAATTAAGGGGATTTAACATATAAATCATTTAAATATATTTTTGGCAATCTCAATCTTTTTATAGTTCGGGTTATTGGAAATTTTTATGGAACAAATAAAAGAGGCTTTTTTTAAAGTAAAACAAGATATAGCTTTTTTAAAAAACGAGATTTTTCTTTTGAATAAAGATTTAATAGAAACAAGAAAAAATTTAATAGAGATTTGTGAACTTTTAAAGGGATATTCAAGCAAAAAAGAGGAAAAAACAGAGCCTGCTTCAAAAGAAGAAGTTCCAACACATCAAGAGGAAAATCTAACAGTCCCCATGTTTAATCCAACACATAATTTGCCTCAAAACCCATTAAAACCCCAAAATTTAGGTATTTCCACAGGAAATCAAGGGGTTCCAACAGACAGACAGACAGACAGACAGACAGACCAACACACAGAAGAAAGTTCGTACAATAAACAAAATACCCCTCCTGAAAATTCAATAGATAATGCATTACAAATTTTGGAATCTCTTGATAATTTAAAAAAAGAGATTAGATTAAAATTTAAACGTCTTACAGAGCAGGAATTGTTAGTTTTTTCAATACTATATCAATCTTCTGAAGGAGAAGGGTATACAGATTATAAGAATCTCTCTGAAAAGTTAAACCTCACTGAAAGCTCTATTCGAGATTATGTAGGGCGTTTAATAAAGAAAGGGATCCCTATAGAAAAGGTTAAGATAAATAATAAAACAATTCATTTATCTATCTCCCCAAATTTGAAGAAGATAGCCTCTCTTGCTACAATTTTACAACTTAGAAATATCTAATTAAAGTTATTCGGTAAAGGAGATAACTATTTATTTTTTTATCTCTAGGTTCAAATGAGCCTCACTTTAGGACTTTATCTCACCTTTTTATTACCCTTTTTCAATCTTTTTTTGAATTTTTATATCCATTAACTCTCACTTTTTGTTTTTTGAGCATCTTTTCTTTGATTTCATCAGGTATAAACACTCTCTTTTTGCCATTTTTTTCAATATTTTCCTCTATTAAGCCTTCACTTTTTGATTTTATAGTATTTATTTGTCCCCTTATTGTGCTTTTTTCTTTTCCAAGGATTGTTGAAAGATCATCATATCCTAATTTCATATCAGCATTTAAAAGAATCCAAAGGATTGCTCTTTCTGTTACAGAAAATTGGTTCAAATTCGGTGTTTGAACAGCTGTTTGAACAGCTGTTTGAACAGCATAAACGGCTGTTTGTTTATTCAACGGCTGTTTGTTTGTTTTAAACAGCTGTTTAGGTTTCAAATCATTCATTAAAGAAAGAACATTTTTTAATCCATCTACTTCTTCTTTTATTGACGACAAATTCTCTTTTAAAAATTCTATATCATTTTTTTGCAAATTTTTCTCAGAATCTAAGTGTTTTATCCAACCTGTTAAAGAAGAGATATCTTTTTTAACAAATTCAAAACCCTTTTTTGTGTCCTCTTTTATCTTTTCACCTTCTTTCTTCCAGGAAAACCACCCAAACATATATCATCTTACAAAATATAGTTTAAAAATGTTTTGTTTTCCATCGGAAAAAACAAATATTTATCATTTTTCTGTTGCATAAAGTATGCAAAAATAAGAGAAAATATGTGATTAAAAAAGGCTGTTTGTCAAAAAAATAATCAACAAACAGGCTGTTTAAACAGCCTTAAACAGCTGTTTATAAATCAAACACCCTTAAAATTCCAAACAAACAGGCTGTTTAAACAGCTATATTGATACTTTTTTATCGTCGATAAGATTAAACAAGCGGCTGTTTAAACACCTCCTTTTATTTTTTCAACACATAATCCAACAGGCCAACACATATATTTCCATATAACAAAGCTAACCTAAGTGCACAAAGCCGGTGAAAAAATAAATTACAAAATTTTTGCTGCAAAAGCAGATATATACTGCTTAATGCAAATTATTAAAAATAACTGGATTTAGTAATAAATATGTTTATTAATTTACTTAGGCGTTTAGGGGTAAATTCGGAGTTAAAAAAAAGGCCTAAATCAAGGTTTAATCCTGGGGAGTTAGTTATATATAATCAGTCTGAAAAAGCAGGCAATGAGTCTGACGAACTATATCTTGTAAAATTTAGTAGATTTGGTACTTGTACAAATAACCTCATTAGTCAATGGTATTATGATGGCACTAAGTTGGAATTAAAAAAAACTTCCAGTAAAGGTTTACCATATGCTCCTTTTTTCCGTACAGGTTGTATTAATACCCCTGAGGAATATTTACATAAACTTGATGAAATTAAAAAACAAAATAAATGAAAGATACAAAGCTAACCTAAGTGCAAATAAAAGTTTAGAAAATTAGGAGGTTCATCCTCTAGGGTTAGGAATGAACAGTTCAGAACACTGTTTTAATAGAAAACCACAGAAATAACCCAAAAACCCAATAAAACTTCGTACAATACATCTTAGCGGTATTACGCTTTTTTAAATACGAACGTTACTATTTTCAAGGTTACGCACTTCTTTTTATAATACGAACGATTTTTATATTTATGACTGTTATATGCTCTAAGTGTGGTAAAGAAGATATTAATCATGCAAAAGGTTTATGTCTTAATTGTTATAGAAAATATGCTTGGAAAAGGAAACTAATTGTATGCAAAAGATGTGGCAGGGAAATACCTCATCATTCAAAAGGGTTATGTGCTGGTTGTTATAATTTTGTTTTTCATTTAGATAAAAATAAGGCTTGGAATCAAAAAAAGAATTTTGGACTTGATTTTGAAATGTATAAAATTTTAACAAAAGAATGTATACTTTGTGGTTTTGACAAAGTTGTAGATTTACATCATTTAGATGGAAACAAACAAAATAATTTGAAAGGTAATTTGGTGGGTCTTTGCCCAAATCATCATAAAATGTTGCATGATTTTAGATTTAGAAAAGAGATAAGAGAACTCTTAGGTGCAAAAGGAATAATTCTCCCAAAGGATGAAAAAATAGATTTTAGATTGAATTAAGACCTTTCCAGTATAACTTCATAGTCCCAATCAACAATTTCATTTCTTTCATACTGAATATCTCTATAATCAAATTTTTTCTTTTCTCCGGCTCTTATGTATTTGGTTATGGATTCACTATATTCATAGCCGTTTTTATCTTCAAAATTAAACATTACAGTAAAATATCTTCCAGTTCTTTCTTTGTTTAATATATAAACATAATACTCTTGAACATAATTTCCCAAAAATTCTTTTCTTACTTTTTGGTCAGAATATTCTCTGTAGTTTGAATTATAAATATCTTTTATCCAATAGTCATAATAATCCCTCTTTTCTCTATTTGTAGTTTGAGGTATTACAGTGTATTCTATTTTGTAATTATTGTAAACTGCGTAAGAGTTGATTGTCTGAGAAGAAAGGGATTGCTGAGCTTCTTTATTATAATCATTTAAAACAATTATAGAAACAATAAGTAATATTCCCACAAAGGCCAATGCCAAACTTAATTCAATTATTTTATCCTTCTCCATTATTTTCCAAAGGACACATCTTTTTTAAGGATTATTGTCTTAAAAAAGGTTATAATTATAAATCCCCTTTAATTTATTGTTTTATGAAGAATCTAAAAGTATTTTTACTCTCAATTTTGGGTCTTTTATTTATAGTTCTAGCTTTTACATTGAATTGGTGGTTTATAACAGGAACCGTAATTATAATGCTTATAAATCAAAGGGAGTTGATGAAGAACTCCCCTAAAACTATTTAAAGAAGTTCGTACAATTTTATAAATTAAAGAGGGATAGTCTATATTATGAAAAGTTGTGAAAAAATTAAGGCAGTTGTTTTTGATGTTGGAGGGGTTTTATCATTAGGAAATAATTCTCCCTGGAAAAAGGGCAAGATTTCTATTCAAACAAAAGGTGTTCATGCATATGTTGCTGAAAAATTGGGAATTTCTTTAGATCAATATTTTGATGCAATAGATACAAGTTATGCTCTTGCTATTGAAGGAAAAATACCTCAAGATAAGGTTTTGGATATTCTTTCAAGGAATTTAAAAACATCCAAGTGGAGATTAAAAAAATTTTATAAATATTCTTACAAAAAACACTTTACAAAAAATAAACAATTGTTTAAACAAGCCTTTGATCTAAAAAGAAGGGGATATAAAATTGCTGTCTTTTCAGACCAATGGTATTTATCTCAAGAGGCGCTTATGCCAAAGAAAATTTATAATAAATTTGATTTAGTCTTAGTTTCGTGTGAACAAAGAATGAGAAAACCAAATACTCTTTTTTATAAATTACTTATTAAAAAATTAAAAGTAAAACCTTCTGAGATCTTGTTTATAGATAATCAAACTTGGAATATAAAACCCGCAAAAAAGCTTGGTTTGAAAACAATCCTCTTTAAAGATAATGGACAATTATCAAAAAATAAAACTTGGAAGAATTTGTTTTCATGATGCCTGCAGAATTTTTAAAAAAGCTTGAAATAGAACTAAAAATTTCAAAAAACTCTGAATATACTTTAAGAAATTATAAAGATTTTAATAGGAAATTTCTAGAATATTTAAAAAAAAATCCAGAAAATGTCATAGAAGACGATGTAAAAGTTTATCTTTCTGAAAAATTAAATAATGCCTCTTCCTCAACAATTATAATTTTTCTCTCTGCATTAAGATATGCTTTTTCAAATATACTTAAAAAAGATATAACAGCAAATATTAAACGTCCAAAAAAAGAAAAAAGAATCCCTTCTGTTTTAACAAAAGAAGAAATAAAGAAATTGATAAATTCAATTGTTTCGAAAAAATCAAGGCTTATGATTTCTCTTATGTATGCCTGTGGTTTTAGAGTATCGGAATTGGTTAATCTGAAAGTTAAGGATTTAAATTTCGAAGAAAAGATAGGAAATGTTAGGCAGGGGAAAGGCAAGAAAGATAGAGTATTTAACATTCCAGAATTTCTTTTAGAAAATCTAAAAGAGCAAGTAGAATTACAAGATAAAACTAACCAAGAATATTTATTTACTGGGCCAAAAGGAAGATTATCTTCGAGAAATTTGCAAAAGATAATACAAAAAGCCTCAAGACGTGCAGAAATAAATAAAGAAGTGCATTGCCATACCCTAAGGCATAGTTTTGCAACACATCTTTTAGAAAACGGGACAGACATACGAAAAATACAGGAACTTTTAGGGCATTCGGATTTATCAACAACACAAATTTATACTCATATTTCAAGGGAAGAATTAAAAAAAATAAAATCTCCTATAGATGAAGTTATGAAATGATATGCCCCAAGTGTGGATATGAATTTGAAAGAGAAGATAATCGCGGATATTATCAAAAAGAAGGAATGATAAAAAAATCTTTTGAAGGAAAGCACATGTCAAGGGCCCCTATGGGTTATGAATGGGATTTAAAAGAGAAAATTCTGATTCCGGCACAATATTCTAGGGAAGTGGAGGAAATATTTGAAGAATTTTTGCAGCCAGATGCAAATTTATCTAAATTAGCAAAGAAACATAACCTTTCTGTTAATGGATTGAAGAAAATTTTGAGAAATTTTGCTTATGTAGGAAAAGTTAAATTTGACGGACAGATTCATGAGGGAAAGCACAC
>CAZOAN010000006.1:6810-21569 GCA_964577855.1 Candidatus Woesearchaeota archaeon
GGCTTTAGAATCTCCTGGTTTGTAAGCTTCTTTTCTTCTTACATCTGCAACAATAAGATTTCTATCATATTCCAAAAATTTATCTTCGAGTTCAGTTGATTCTGAAAATTTAACAATAGCTCTTGCAAGTGCAAGTCTTGCAGCTTCTATTTGACTTTTTTCTCCCCCTCCACGAACCGAAATAATAACATCAAAATTTATTTTTCCCAAAACTTTCTCTGCAATCATTAAGGGTTCTCTCATCCTTAAAATATCAAATTTATGAAAATGTTCATAATTTTTTTTGTTTATGGTCACTTTTCCCGATCCTAATTTAATTTCTGCTCTTGCTATAGCAGTTTTTCTTTTTCCAGATGCCATAATTTTTTTCATCTACGAGTTCTCCAAGCCGAAGCTGAAAAATTTATTTTTTTCATTTTGAAAGTTCTTTAACTCGAATGTATTTTAATTTATCTTCACCATTGAATAATATTTTTTTGGAATCTTTAAATTCTGGAGGAAGACCAACATAACATTTTATTTTTTTGAATGCTTCTCTCCCCCTGCCTTCTCTATGATCCGGAAGCATCCCTCTTATGGCTCTTTTAACAATTTTTTCACTAGTTCTGGAGATTTTTGGCCCCTTTTGCCCACTTCCAACCCTTTCTCTTTTTTCCTGAAAATCTTTTTCTATAAACTTTCTATTTCCCGTTATTATTATTTGTTCGCAATTAATTACTGCTATTTCTTCTCCCTTAAGAGATTCTTTAGCTGCATAACTTGCCAGCCTTCCAAGAACTGCATTTTTTCCATCTATAACTTTCATTTTTTTATTATTTTAATCCCTTTAGCAGAAGGATTTGATTTAATTTCATTGAGTATATCAGTTATCTCGCATTTAGCACTTAATAATTTTTCTTTTGCTTTTTCTGAGAAATTTAAAGCCACAACTTTTATTTTTTTATCAATTTCTCCTTGAGACAAAACCTTTCCAGGGATAAGCACGGTTTCTCCTGGTTTTGAATTTTTGTTTATTTCTTCAATATTAATACATATTCTTTTTCTTCTCGGTCCTGAGAGAAGTCCAGCTATTTGATTCCAAGAATCATTTTTTTTCCCAGCTATTATAGTTTCCATTAATTTTGAATTACTTTTTCTTTCAAGTTGCTTTGATATTTTTGTTTTTGATTTCATCTTGTTTCTTAAACGATAATAAACGACATAGAATTAACCAATTCTACTATCGCTTGCGCTCGCAGATAAAAGCTTGAGAATTATTTCTTTTATAAATCTTTTGATGTGAGTGCTAGGATTCGAACCTAGGAAAGCACTAAGCTAACAGATTTTGAGTCTGTCCCGTTTGACCACTCCGGCACACTCACTTAATACAAGATTATCAAAATTAAATCCTATAAAAACCTTTATTCTAAATGAAGATGTAACTAAGTAGTGACAACCTTAGAAAGATTTATAAAGGGATGAGGGCGTATAAAATCATGGAATTAAAAGAAATTTTAAGGAATAAAAAGTCCTTGATAGGACTTGAAAAACCCGGAATAACTGGTTTTTCAGATGGAAGTATGCTCGAATCAGTTGGGCAAGAAAGAATTGATTCTTTGAGAAAAGCAATACACGAAATAAAGCAGCTTGTTGAAGAAAGAAAAAATCTTAGTCTTGATTTTATAAAAGAAGGAGAAGAATTAAAATCGGAAATTAGCAACCTTATACTTGAAAACGAAAACACCCTTAGGGCTATAGGCCAGAGTGAAGCCCTCGTTGAAAGAAATTCCCTTAGGAATAAAAAAGTGGAGATTTCAGAACTTCAGCTTAATGAGAAGATAAATTGCTGGAAGGATATAGCTTTGTTGAAAAAAGAGCTTAGAATTTATGAAAAAGAGCTTTCAGAGAAGGAGAGCCGTATAAAAGAATTAAATGAAATTTTAAATGAGAATTAAAATGATACAAAGAAACATATCTATAGAAGAAATATGCACTAAGCTAAAACCAATATTAGGAAATAAAATAGACGAACTTTATTTTAAGTATTCTCTTTCAGATTCTCTGGAAGAAAAAAATCAAATTCTTCAGATACTAAGTGTTTTATATCAAAAGTACCTCGGCAAGTTTTTAGATAAAAAAATTTTGCTTGAACCTCCTGAAAAATCTTTGGTTCAGGGAGAATATGAACTTTCAAAAGTTATTTATGCTAATAAAGAATTGTTTCCTTTTGCATTAAGAGAAAAGGATTGGCCGAGACATGTTTGTATAAGTGGAATGAGTGGAAGTGGTAAGACTACTTTGGCTCTTAATATTCTTCAAAGATTTATAGAGAAAGATAAAAATTTTCTAGTTTTTGACTGGAAAAAAAGTTTTAGATCTTTAATTAATACAGACCCCTCAATTATGTGTTTTACAGTAGGAAATGATTTAGTTAGCAATTTATTCAAGACAAATATAAATCGCCCACCAAAAGGAGTTTCTCCAAAAGAATGGATAAATACATTATGCGATTTATTGACTGAAAGTTTTTGTGTCTCTTTCGGAGTCCATAAAATATTGCTTGAAACATTGGATGAAGTTTTTGAAGGTTGGGGGGTTTACAAAGGTTCACCACACTATCCTAATTGGCAACATGTGAAGAAAATGCTTGAAATAAAAGGAAGAGAATCAAAGGGAAGAGAATCAACTTGGTATGAAAGTGCTTTAAGAATTGCTTCTGTTCTTACATTTGGGGACTTTGGAAAAGTAATAAATTATGATGGGAAGAAAAGCCTTTCTGTTGAAGATATGTTTGACAAAAGAATTATATTTGAATTAAATTCATTGGGAAATGTTGAGAAAAAGTTCTTTTCAGAATACATTTTGACTTATATATACAAATTAAAGAAAGCAAATTCAGGAAGAGTAGAAGAAGGATTTAATCATGCTATTTTAGTTGATGAAGCCCACAATATATTCCTAAAAAACAAAACATATTTTGTTTCAGAATCAGTTACAGATATGATATATAGAGAAATGAGAGAATACGGAACTTGTCTTATATGTTTAGACCAGCATATATCAAAGCTAAGTGATACAGTAAAAGGAAATAGTGCCTGTCATATTGCTTTTCAACAGCAATTGCCACAGGATGTTTTTGATGTAAGCGCTATAATGCAATTAGGAGATAAAAAAGAGATATTTTCTCAGCTTCCAGTTGGTTTTGCAGTTGTTAAACTTTCAGAGAGATACACTTCTCCTTTCTTGATAAAAGTCCCATATACAGATTTGAGAAACAATATAATTTCTGATGGTAAGATAAAGAGCAAAATGGATTGCGTTATACAAGGAATAGAAGTTGAAAAAGACGACCCAGAATTCAAAGAAGCTTTGGTTGGGGAAGAAAAAGAATATGTTATAGATGTAAAAGAGAACACACTAAACAAAGAGATAATAATAAACATAGAAACACCCGAAATACCTAAAGAAAAAACAGAAAATATATTAGAAATAACTAAAAGAACAAACAATTTAACAAAAACCCAAGAGATTCTTTATGATTTTGTATGTAAACAAGTATTGCAAGGGAAATCAATAAAGGAAGCTGAAAAGATGCTTGAAAGAGAGCTTTCTAAATCTCTTTACAAAGAATCAGATATCTTCTTAGCGGTTAATCATTTTCTTGAGAAAGAAATGAATAAAAATAGTCTTAATTTTACTTCATTTAAAAAATATAAATTTCCAGAAGAGAAAGATGAAGAAGCACAAACAAGCGAAATTCTTCCAGCAAGCCTTAATTCTCCAGAAGAAGAGAGATTAGTAAATTTCTTAATGAGCAATCCCTCTCATAAAAACAGCACAGTAGAAATTTATAAAAAGATTGGGGTTTCTTCAAGAAAAGGAAATATTACAAAAAATAAACTGTTAGATAAAGGAATTATAAAAGTCAATGAAGAAAGAAGCCCAGAAGGTTGGAAAAAAATAATCAAATTAAACACTCAAAATATATTCACTAAATAAAACAAACACACAAACATACCAAAAATTAATACAAAACCAACATACAATAAACAGCACACAATTTCAATACATTCACTTAAACCCATTGAAATTAAATGCACCCTTGTAAGATTTTGAATTAAACTTGGATATGGCTCACTTTGTTGAATAAAACAATGTGAAATACCTGCGATGTCGAATCAGACAAAGCACAAGAATAAGAAAGATACGAGAAAAACAAAACAATTCTCATAATTGCATATATTGCCCAATGTATTCTCCTTTTGGAATACCCTGAAATAACTTAAAATACGCGAATTCGCGCACGAAATAACTGAAATAATTATATTATTAATATTAACATTTAAAATTTTAAAATTATGAAAACAAATGAAGTAAATGAAGTTTCTTCAAAAAAAGATTGGACTTTTAAAAGAACATTGAGAGTCTCAATTAGAATTGCATTTCTCTATGCAATATTATCTGTAGTACTAATTTTAATTTTTGGTAGTAAATCAGAAATTATATGGAAAAGAAATATTGTTGAAGAATTAAACGGGATAATAACTTTGCCCTGGAATTCTTGGTTTAACATTTTCCCAAATTTCTTCGGAATTATCTTCTCTGGAACAATCCTTATTTTGTTCGGTAAGTTCATAGACATGTTTGATAAATGGACTTCTAAGGATAAAAAAAGGAGAAATGGATTGCTAAATTATATAGTTGCAGGAGGAATAATTTTAGGAATAATTCTTGGATTTCTTTTAGCATTTAATGCAGGAATTTATTTAGGTCTTGGAATTGGATTATTCTCCGGACTTATATGTGGATTATTCTTCGTCTTATTTTCTGTTTTGATTGCAGGAATTACTTGGACAATCGGACAGATTTGCTCAAAAGAATTTTGGGTTGCCATTGGAAAAGGTATCTCTTTATTCTGGAGATGGTTAATTTGTTAAAGAAAGCTAACACTTCCGTTTCAATGAAGTTGATTAGAGCAAGGCTATGATGCGCTTGTTGAAGACCCCTGTGCGTTCTTTCACCTCCTCTTTTCATATTACTTTGGTTTTATTTGCAGGGGTCTTCTTTCTTTTAAAAATAATATTCTGCAATTAAGCAGAATTTAATATATAATCAAATAATATTAATTTTTAAAATTTAAAAAAGGTGAAAACAATTAAATCTTTGAAGACAGTTAAATGCTTTGGAGTTGAAATTCCAATTAGATTTCTGTTCTTCCTATGCTTTGGAATTCTTTGTGGAATTCTTTGGCTTTTGTCTTCTACTGTCGAATCTGATATCTTTATTAGATTTGAGAACTGGTTTCTTGCTTTTCCATTTATCTTTATCTTTATTTATCCTCTTTTATGGATAATCTTTAATAATAAAGATAGAGGAAAGTCTATGCTCTGTGCTCCAGATATTATTTTCTATGTTGCAGGATGTATTGCCGGTTTGGTTCTCTTCTTGCTTATTGAAATTCTTCTTCTTTTAGGTGTTGGACTTTTTGAATTAATAAAATTCATATTTTGAGAATAAAAACCGTTAATAATTTTAATACTTAGAGCGATGAGAAAAAATGTATCAAATTTTTTGGAAGTTTATTCTTATAATGAATTGGCTTCCAACACGAACCAGGTTTCCCAAATACTGCCTGCTTCTATCTCAACAAAACTTGCTGAGAAAGAAAGAATTGAGATAAAAATAAAGAGATTTCCGAGAAGGAAACGTTTTGAAAATTAATTTTTTAACCTTTAAAATTTAGAAATCATGGAAAAGTTTTTTGGAATTCTTTCAGCAGTAATTGTCCTTGCCAGCTATCCCGTGTATATAATTAGAATTTGGCAAAGAAAAATTATCCCCAACCTTTCCTCTTGGACAATTTTTGTTCTTATTAGCGTTGCCCTCTGCTTATCTTCTTATTCTTCATCAAAAGCAGGAATAAACTCCTGGGTTACTCTCGGACCTATGGCGGGTTGTACAGCAATATTAATTATAACTCTTTTAAGAAGCAATGAAAAATCTTTTACAAGATTTGACATAATCTGTTTAATCTTAGGCGTTCTTTCAATTTCTCTCTGGTTTTTTACAAAACAAAGCAGAGAGATGGTCCAGTTTGCATTATATATAGGAATTCTTGCTGATTTTATTGGGATTCTTCCAAGCATGAAATTTCTGACTAAGCATCCTGAAAAAGACAGGCCTGCAATGTGGGTTATATTTAGTCTTGGATACTTCTTCTCTATGTTTGCAATAACAGAAAATACTTTTGCAAATTGGGTGCTTCCTTCATTTATGGTTGTTGCCCCCGCATTAGTCTGGATTCCTTTAGTGAAATACAGGCTAAAAAATAAAATTCCTGTGAGGGAATGGATTTGAAAATTAGTTTCTTAATCTTTTAATACTCAAAGTCGTGAAAAAATTTATGTTTTTTTCGTTTTGGATACTTTTTATTGTATCCTGCGAGCCAATAGAAAAACCTTCAAGTGGTTTTGGAGAACTTGATGGCAAGGTTTATATTAAGAATGAATCTAACCCCGTTCAGGGATTAGGCGTATGTGTTTCTGGAAATATACTTGATTTTACAGATTCAAAAGGATATTTTTATCTTTCAAAAGTTCCAGAAGGAGTTCAACCTTTAGAGGTTCTTTATCAGATGGATGTTATTTATTCAACACGTGTTGGAATACAGTCTGATAAAAAAACAACTGTCGCTATCTTTTTAAGCGCAATAAAAAAAGATTTACCCAATTTCACAGCTGTTGATATAAGCAATGAATCTGAATGGGATTATTGGGTTGTTGGAAAAGAAGAATATTTTTATATTGATGAGGAAAATTCAATGCCAAAATCAGTATTTTATCACTCCTTCAAAAATGGAAAAAATTATGGGATTACATTTGACAGCAAAGGATTACCAAGTAGAGTAATTAGTGGGGGTTTCATTTTCCTTTTTGATAATTTCAACGGGAATAGGGTTGACGTTGGATTGATATTCCCTTCCGGAGAAATAAGGATAGCAAGGGAAGTTAAAACAGATTTTGTTTGGCCAACTTCAACTAAATCTTCTCAGTCAAAAGCAGATGTTATAAGATGGACTGGAAGAATACTTGGAGCAATACCTTGCGTTACTTCAGGTGTAACTGCTTTTTTATCTGCTGGTGTAACTATTCCAATTGCTCTTTGGACATGCGGAAATTATTTTTTAAGCATGGCAAATAACTTCTTTGATGATGCTAACGTTGAAAATGGGTTTACAGAGTTTGTTGATAATTACAAATTAACCATGACAGTTTATAATTGCACAGTAAATGTAGATCCTACTTCCTGTGTTATTGCTCTTGCGACCAAGGGATTAAATTCATATGCAGATTATATTGAAGAGATGGAAATGAGAGAAGATGAAATAAGGATAGCAGAAGCATCATTGTACGCGGGCTATGGAGATATTCAAATAACTTTAACATGGGATAATACAAGTGACCTAGATCTTCATGTAATTGATCCTTTTGGAGAGGAAATTTATTGGAATCATAAGTTTTCAGAATCAGGAGGGGTTTTGGATTATGATGACACAGATGGTTATGGACCGGAGAATATTTATTGGCCAAAATTACAAGCTCCAAGTGGAACTTATCAAGTATTTGTTCATGATTATGTCTGGACAGGCAAACCGAATTCAGCTAATTATATAGTTTTAGTTACTGCTTTTGGCAAAACAAAGAAGTTTGTTGGAACTATTAATCTTGATGAAACAGTGCATATTGTGGATTTTGATGAAAATGGTTTAAAGTCAACAAAAAATTCTGTTGAAATTTCAAAAATAACTATTGAGTCAAAAAAATGAATTAAATTTAACAAATAAATTTTTTATTATTAACAATTTAAATTTTAGAAATCATGAAAACAAAAATTTTAATTTTAACTATTTTGATTTCTTTATTCACAGCATGTGAAAAAGAGACCGGAGAGAAACCAAAGAAGGACAATTTTAACTCTCCAGAGGAATTTCTTAAAAATCCTTCTATTCAAAATGCAATAGATGAATCGGGCA
The DNA here is from genome assembly GCA_964577855.1 of Candidatus Woesearchaeota archaeon. Classification (GTDB taxonomy): domain Archaea; phylum Nanobdellota; class Nanobdellia; order Pacearchaeales; family GW2011-AR1; genus MWBV01. The sequence continues at coordinate 14,822 of CAZOAN010000006.1, forward strand.
TACATATCTATTATGGTAAAAATCCCCCAGTACTTTCTGGAAAATACAGTACAGAGGGATCAGTAACAGATGCTTCTTCAGTTGTCTCAGAATTAGTGGGGCTTCCTATAACTTCTACAATTACGCTCTATAATCAAACAGCCTCCGGAAAAATATCTTTTAAGGAGGAAATATCCGGAATTGTTGCATGGGGAACTGGGGGGTATATTATAGGTGAAAATGGGAAGTTTTCCATATTTCAGGAATCTTTGCAAAGTGGAGAAGAAGCAGGCCTTCCTTCTGATCTTTCAATAACTGTTGTATTAGTTATGTCTGGTACAAAATATAGCCAGGGGGATTTAATAGCAAAAGGAATTTCAATAATTACAAAGGCAACTTCACCTAATTCCAAGGATTATGATTTGGAAGCTCTTGAGAAGGTTTGGTGGATGTGGGAAGCCGACTTTTACTTAGAAGGTCCTGCAAGTAAGTCATCTTTAGTAAGCAATTACAGTCTTTACTTTCCTGACGAGATAAAGGAAATTATTTGGAATTTTCAATTAAAATAACTGCTTAAATTTTTATTATTAACAATTTAAATCTTAAAAATTATGAAAACAAAAGTTTTAATTTTAGGAATTTTAGTTGCTTTTGCAACTAATGCCTTATTTTCCCAGGATGTAATTGTTAAAAAAGATAAATCCGAGATAAAGGCAAAAATTATAGAAATCCAAGAAGCTTCAATTAAATACAAGCTTTTTGAATTCCTTGATGGCCCCCTTAGAAACATCTCAATTTCAGATGTTTTTATGATTATTTATGAAAATGGAAAAAGAGAAACTTTCGGAACTGTAGAAGAAAAACCAGTCCGGATTTCTCAAGGGGTTTCAGCACCACCATCTTACTACCCTTTAAGAGGTTTCGCAAGGATATCTGGGCAAACGTGGCATAATGAAGGACTTTCTGAATTCTTTGGCACTAATCCATTATATGGGATAGGGATTGAGAAACAAATTTCAAATCACTTTAAATTTGGGGCAGATTTTGATTTTGCATCAGAAACAAAAGATGAAATTACTTTTATATACAACCAGTTTGGTGGATTTGTCAAGTATTCTTTCATGAATTTTGGGGGTAATGATATTCTGTTCTATAGCGAATTAGGGGTTAAAGGAGTTTCCCTTAAGGGTATTGAAGAGGACTATTCAGAGAAAGGAAGTGGCATTGGTTTTTCAGCCTTAATTGGATTAGAAATTCCTTTAGGAGAGAAGATTATTCTTAATTTGGGTTGGAATAGTGTCTTTGCCAGCATAAATTTTGATGGAGAAAATATTAATGTAGGAAATGAAATCTTCTCCGGAGGATTAATTTTTAATTTGTGGTAAATTTTCAGCAGAAAACCCTCGCGCTTTTTTAAGGAGGGTTTTCTTTTTATTATGTTTTTATCGTTTAAATTAAAATTAAGGGAGGAATTAATTATGAAAAAGATTTTAGTAAAAGACAAAGCACTCAGAAAATTAGAGATTCCTCTAGCAATTCTTAATAAGCTTGAAAGAACAGTGGCTTATTTGAAAAATCATAAAACCAAAAAACGAAAGAAAGGAGGTACAAGTCTAAACAAAAAACAATTTTAATTATTTTCTTTATTTATAATCATTTTATTATTAACAATTTAAAATTTTGGAGGACAAAATCATGAAAACAAAAAGTTTTATTTTAGTCGTGTTTTTCTTTGCTCTTATTTTAGGAGCAAGTTGTAAAAAGAAAGTGGCTGTAGTTGAAGCCCCGCCCCCTCCCCCGCCTGTAGTGAAACAGACAGAGCAGGAGTTTGTTAAGGGTCTTATTTCTAAAGCCTCTCAGCTCGAACCAGGGAAAACTCTCAAGGTTCAAATTGACAAAGGGAAAGTTATATCTGATGAAAGCGAATTATCTGTTTCATTATTTCCACTGGAGTTTGTTTCTCCTGCAGAGAAACCCTACATTGTCAAGTATCTGTTTCCTTCTGTTGTCTGGAGATATGATAACTTTCAGCTTGAAGTTTTGAATCTACCTTATTATTTGGATTTTACAAAACCAGGTGAGAAAGTCTGGATATTGAAAAAATCTCCGGATCCGAAAAAATCTTTCAGCCACATTCCAACACTTCTAGTTCGTATGGAGAAAGGAGAAATGGTGCTTGACCAGAATGGAGATGAAATGCCTTTACGAGAGAATTGGGGGAAATAAATCCGGTTTGGTGTTAATTTCAGAAAACCCTTATCTCTTTTGGTGAGGGTTTTCTTTTTATTATTAACAATTTAAATTTATAGGAGGAATTAATTATGAAAAAACTTTTATTTTTCTTAATTATTGTGAGATTAGTAATAATCTTATTTGTTGCTTATTTTCTTTTCTTTCGTTTGGATTATCAAGCAGAACCAAAAATCTTTGTTAAACAAGAAGCATTGATTTTTGGATGTATTTTTCTTTGGCTTATTCTTTGGCTAATCGCAAAGAAACTTAAGATAACTATGAGATATCTTGAGAAGAAATCATAATTAATTATAAAAAATATCCTCGCTCTTTTTGAGGATATTTTTTTTGTCAAATTAATATGAAAATAGTTTCATATACTTCTTATAGCAAAGTTTCAAAACTTCTTAACAATATTTTTTTTGCAAAATTCCAGAATTATTTACTTAATTTTTTTTGCAACTTCATTCAAATCTTTCTTTAATGCTTCAACTGCTTTCACAAATATGCTTTTAGCATCGATTTGTCCAAAGGATTCCAAAGAAATTATTATTTCCCCAGTAGGTTTTACCTCAATTTTCTTTCCATATTTTTCAGCAAATCCCTCACAAATATCACAAACCTCTTTTTCTTTATCATCAATTATCAGAATTTTATCTCCTTTTGATTTAATTTCAACATTTGGAAAATTGTTTTTTAATTTTTCTGCTATTTCTTTGTCTGTATATATTTCTGAAACTTGTCTATAATTCATCATTCCCGGAGAAAATTTAGCATGTTCCTGCCCCCTCCCCATTTTTATGCTTGCAGAAATTTCTATTTCCTGCTCTTTACTTAAAAGAGTTATGGGCATTTTATCATACACTACTTCAAAATCTCCTTTCAAAGAACCTGAATAAACCATCCCTTTATCATGGGAGCTTAATTTTAATTTTCCTTCCTTCTTTCCATTTTGTTTTAAAGGAATTAAGCCTAATCTATGTGCAATAGTTTCATCATAAAGAGGAGAATCATTTTTTGATATTTCAACTTCATCAATTGCTGCAATTTGAATCTGCCCGACATATCTCCTTATTGAATTAACAAGACTATCTTCTATTTCTGCTTTGAATACATATTTTCCATCACTTTTGCTTATATTTTCCATTTTAAATTATTATAAAAGAGATATTTAAACCCTTCTTCCTCTAGACATTGTTAAATGTCTTGGAAGTTTATACTCTTCTTCCTCTTCTACCCCCTTTCTTTTTAGGCCCGCCCCGTGGAACTCTTGTTGTGTCAAGTATATTTATAATTTTAAAACCCTCTCTTGATAAACTTTTTATTATTGCATTAGCCCCAGGTCCGGGACCTGTACTTCCTGTTTTTGCTCTTATTCTTACATATAGAGATTTTATTCCTTTTTCTTTCATATTTTCAGAAATTCTTTTTGCAATGAACATTGCAATTGTAGGATTTGCTTTAAGTCTGCTATGTTTTGTAACCATTCCTCCTGAAACTTTTGCAAGAGTTCTCCCAGAAGCATCAGTAACATGCGCAATTGTATTATTAAAAGAAGTATATATATTTAAAACAGCTTCAATCTCTTTCTCCTTTTTTTTAATAATTGATTTTTCTTCCGAATTCTTCTTGGATTCGCTAGAACTTCCTTGTTCTTCTTTCTCTTTTAGTTCATTTTTAACACCTTTTTCTAAAACTTCTTCAGTTTCTTCATTTTTTATTATTTCTTCTTTCTTTGGCATTTTATTCTTTAGGTTCCTCTCTCAGTTCTTTTTTCTTCACTTTCTTTTTCTTTTTCAAAGTTATTTTATTCTCAAGTTCCACAGAAACAATATAAGAAGGGATATTTACTGCCTTTCCATCAACAAGAATCTTTTTATGGACAATTAATTGTCTAGCTTGTTTTGAAGTTGATGCAAGTTTTTTTGTGACAACAATTGTTTGAATCCTTCTTTTCAGATAATCTTGTTTATCCAATGATAAAATAGAAGAGATCGAATTAACTTTCATTCCAATTTTGTTTAATTTATTAAACAAAGTTTGCTGTTCTTCAGGTTTTGAGGATATGAGTTTTTTAGCTTTTTCTCTTATGGATTTTATTTTTGCTTCTGCCTTCCATATTTCTCTCTTGTTTTTTAGTCCAAATTCCTTCATAATGCCTGCTTCTTCCTCTAACCTTGCTTTATCAAAAGGCCTTTTTGGTCTCGAATATGTTTTATGTTTTCTTTTCATTTTAAATATCTCCTTGTTTTTTCAAGTGCACTAAAATTTTTTAATTTTTTTTCCATTTTATTTCTTTATGTATCCAAAATTTTTTACTTGGGTTCCCTCTTTAGTTTTCTTTTTAATTCCTGAACCCCTTTTTCTATTTGTTCTAAAATGTGCTTTAGTCCTTTGTCCTCTTGAAGGGAGTCCAGCAGCATGTCTCAATCCCCTATAACTTTTTATTTTCTTTAACTTCTTTATATCAAAGTCTTTTCTCAAATCTAAATCTGTGCCAGTCAAATGTTTTTCTTTTCCAGTGTCAATATCCTTTCTTCTGTTTAAAATATAATCCGGCAATTTTGGATTTTTTATAAATTCAGTTATTTTTTGTATTTCTTCATCAGTAAGAGAACCGATGGTTTTATTTTTGTCAATATTTAAAACCTTGCAAACTGCGTTTGAAAATGTCCATGAAACTCCTTTTATTTTTGTTAGTCCAGCATATAACTTCATTTTTCCTTCTATGTCTTTTGAAAGAATTCTGACTAATCTTTCTTCTCGTTTTTCCTGAAGTTTATTGTGTTCTACCATTTTATATTTTATTTGTAAAGAGATTATATCTTTCTATATTTGTTAATTCATGGAGTATTCTTTTTTCAATGGCTTTTTCTGGATCAGGAAGGTTTTGAATTCTTTTTTTCATATCTTGAAAAGATTCAAATTCCTTTTCGCGCCTTTGTTTTAATATTTCCTGCATGTGCTTTTTTCCCAAACCAGGAAGCATCTCTATCTGATGTATCCTTTTATTTATTGCATCTGATTTGTTGAAAAACTCCACAAATTCTTTCTCTCTTTCTTTAACAATTTGGTTTATAAATTCTCCTAGTTGTCTTTTTGCACTTTCTGTTAATTTTTCTCTATGCAGTCTTCCAAGAATGTAATAAACTTTGTCTCTTTTTCCTTCCCCAATATAGACTTTTTCACCAATTTTTAATTCTGCTCCTCTTCTAGGAACAAGTTCAAGAAGAACCAATGTTTTTTCTCCTATAGCCTGGGCTATAGGCATCATTTTCTTCTCCATGGGATATCCGTTCGGGAGATATTCTAAGATTATTGCATTTTCTTCTTTTTCCATTTTCTTTATTTAAATTCTTTAATTGTATCAAGTATTTTTGTTGTTTCATCCTCATCCAAACCTACATCAGTAAAGATTTTATTAACTTCCTCAGACTTTTCAGGAAGAACATCAATTAATTTTGAAATATTTACATCATTCATTTTTATAATATTTAATCCTTCTAATTTTTTTCTAAGTTCTTTGGCCTCTTTTGGGCTTATTTTGACAAATTTTTTTATAAAATCTCTTACAGGGTTTTCAGATTTTTTATCTTTCTCAATATATTCAAGAGATTCTGCCATGCTTAAAGGGGTGCTATTTTTTATCATTTTATTTTTAGTTTTTTATTTTTTTTAAGTGTATTGGACATATTATAAATTCTTTCTCTTTCGTTTGGTCTTTTATCTTCACAGAATAGCTTTTTCCAACCCTTTTGTTAACTTTTCCGGTTCTTCCCTGAAGCCTTTTTGGAAACGCTGGTTGCAATGCTTTTTCACTAATAACCGCAACAGAATCACCTTTTTTTAATTCTTGAAAGTATCTACTAAGTTGAATTTTCCCTCTAGTCCTTATAGATTTTCTATCTGCCATATTATACCCAGAAAAATTCCATTTAAAAAACTATCTTTTACATAAAACTAATTCTTGCATTTCCCAATTTCGAGGGAGGTTCATTTGAAGAAATATTGGAATTACATAAATCTCCCTTGTCTTTTGCGTTCTCCATATTTTGTAGGATTGCATTAAACATCTTTTCCCCCCAAACCCCAACCCCGCATCTATTACAAACATCAAGGGATCTATCATCGTGGATTTCAGATTTACAATAAATACATTTTTTATTCATTTTCTCTTTTTTTAAGTTAATTGTCTTCTTAATAAAAAATAGTTTTTAAATTTTTGTGTAATCTTTTACAATAATCTTCAATTTTTTTGAGTTATAACTAATTTTTCATAAAATTTGCTCTAAATGGCTTATCGTAAGTTTTAAAAACAAGATTTCAACATTATTTATATGATAATTCCAATTCGTTGCTTCAGTTGCGGTAAACCAATAGGACATCTATGGGAAGAATACAAAAAGCGAGTAGCCCAGGGAGAAAGTTCCAAAAAAGTTCTTGATGAATTGGGTCTTGAAAGATTCTGCTGCAGAGCTATTTTCTTAGGACAAGAAGACCATATAGAATTGATTGCGAAGTTTAAGAAGAGTTAATT
>CAZOAN010000007.1:0-6641 GCA_964577855.1 Candidatus Woesearchaeota archaeon
CCCTGTATCCCATTTTGTAAAGGTAAGGAAGCAAACCTGAATGATCCAAATGCGCATGACTTAAGATTATTGCATCTAATTGAGAGATATCAAATTCAGGAACACTAAAAAAAGGAAATCTATCATTTCCTTGTGCAGCAACATCTATTCCACAATCAAGAAGTATATTTGAAATAGGAGTTTGCAAAAGCAAGCAACTTCTTCCAACCTGTCTTCCGCTCCCAAGAAAACTTATTCTCGCCCATTCATCAACTTTTTCTGGATTCCACCCCTTGTATATTTTTTCTCCTATCTCATTAAGAAATTTTCTTCTATAATTATTGTTATCGTAAAGAACTTCCCTTATACTCTCTGTAATCTTGCTTTTTATTGCAGGAGAGCGCTGAACTTGTGGAACCCAAAGTGTCTCTCTTCTAATCTCATCCAAAATAGAACCCTGTTTTCCTATAACCAACCCAGGTTTTTTTGCTTCTATAACAACTATACTTCTCTGGATATCAAATATAATATCAGTTATTTCTGCTTCTTCAGAAATTATACTTCGTATTTTCTTTTCAGTTATTTCTTTGGAAGGGAGTATCTTTTGGTCAGCTCGAAGTTCAATTCTTTTTTTTATTTCATCAACTATCTTTTTTATATCAGACTCACCATCTTTGAAAAAATTCTCATTATCTGTATAAAGAACTATATTTGCTCCTTCAAAGTTTGCTTCCTTGACTTTCCCGTGCAACTTTTCTTTAATCCTTTCTAGAATTTCCATTTTTTAAATATAAATAAAACTATTTCTTCTCATCTACATATTCAGGAAGAATTTGCTGTTCAACTACTTTTTTAATCCCCTCTTTTGTTATTGCAAAAATATCCATTCCATATCCAGAACCAACATCTCTTTGAGTTGAAGATTTTATAGCTTCTTTTGCAAGTTCAACTCCTTCTTTGACTGTTAAATCTTTCTTATATAATCTTTCTAATAAACCAAGAACAAAAGTCAATCCGGATCCAACACTTGCATCATAATCCTCTACAAGCTTTATGCTTCCGTCCATACCAATAGAATATAATTCAGTTGTCCCCTCTTGATTAAATCCACCCAATAAGGTCCCTACAGTTGCAGGAATCATAGAAGGCTGCCTTATGTTTGAAAAAGTATAACTTGCTATTAGATTAGCTGCTTGCCCTACAGTTGGTCTTGATTTAGAACGTAATTCTTTCAATTTAAGTTCTGCGGCCATTAACTTAGAAAGCCTTTGAGCATCTGACATTGTTCCTGCCCAAGAAATAACAAGATAATCATTCAAAAGGTTTGTCTTATTAAGTCTCTTATCTGAAACAATCCTTTCTCCAAGAGTTACTTGTCTATCAGAAGCCATCACAACTCCGTCTTTGCAAACAATTCCTAAAATTGTGGTTCCTGTTTTTAATATTGAGTTCTTTAATTCTGCATCCATTTTAGATAAAACTAATTTAGAATTTATAATATACGTATTATATGTGGTTTTATAAATTTTACGGTTTATACTGTTTCAATCATACTCTTTCCATTTTCCTTCTTGAATCTAATAACATTTTCAACAAAACTTTCAATCTTTTGTTCATGACTTACAACTATAAGCTGGGAAACATTCAATTCCTCCAAAACCCCCCTCATCTTATCCAGTTGCTGTTCAGAAAATCCGTCAGTTGGTTCGTCAAGAATAACCAAATCTCTTGTTTTTATCTTGCTCAAAAATGAATTTATAACCTGATTAAGAGCAAGACGGTAGGCAAGAGCAATTGCTGTTCTCTCTCCTCCAGACAAATAAGCATAATCAATTTCATAATCCTGCTGTTCAATTATTGGTGTAAAATCCTCACTTAACCGCACATTGAAAAAATCAGAAACAAGCATCGAAAACCATTCTGAAAATAACCTTGAAAATTCAATTTTTAATTTAATGAAAATGTTTTTCTCAACAGCTAATATTATTGGAATAAATTTTTTTAAAAGCCACTCCTCAAAATCAGATAGATAATGGGCTTCCTGTTTTATTTCCTCTGTTTTTTTTATTCTCTCTTTTGTTTCATTAATTTGCCTTGAAAAAACTTCTATCTCTCTTCTTAATTCTGCAGCTTTTATCTCAGCTGTCTTTTCTTCTTTCAGTGCAACATTGAGTTGTTTTTGCTTTTCCTCATTCAAATTATCAAATTTGTTTAAATCAAAAACGGCTCTCTTAAGAAGATTAATCTGGCTTTCAAGCATTTCTAAATCTTTTGAGAGCAAAAAATTTGTTTTTTCCAAAGTTGTCAAATGCTTTTGTTTTTCCTCAATTTCCTGCAACCTTATTCTGAGTATTTTAAGTTCCTGAATTTTTCTTTCTTTTAGAGAAAGCTCATAATCTAATTTCATTATTTGCTCCTGGATTAAATCTTTTTTAATAGTGAGTTCTCTTATAGAATTTATATTCAAAGAAGTATCAGAATCCATTTGATTAATAACATTTGTTTTGTAAACAGGATCGACTTCCTGAAGACAAGTCGGACAAATTTCAATATGTTTTAATTTTTCTTTTATATTGCTATTATCACTGTTTTTTGAATTAAAAGAATGAATCATGCTTGTTGTATTTATGTTCTCTTCATTCAATTCCTGCTTTCTAAGTTTTATGGAATTATTTTGCTCTTCAAGTTTAAGAATATCATTTTCATCGAAATCTAATTCCTGCAATTCTTGAATTTGAGATTTGAGCTGAGTAATCAGTCTTGCATTATTAAATATAACATCATTTTTAGTGGATAGAAACAATTTTGTTTTTTCTATTTCCTGCTGAAGTTTATACTTCTCCTCTATTTTTTTTGATATCTCCTCTTTCTCTTCCTGAATTGTCTTTCTTTTCTCCACTTTTAAGAGAAAATCTTTCTCAATTGAAAAAATATTAAGAATTTTTTCAGCCAACTCCTCTTCTTTAGAGAGAATGTCAAATTTATCCTGTTCAAGATTGGCGGTTATTGCCTCTTTAATTCTCTTTTCTTCGCGAACCTTTGATACAAGAATTGAAGCATTTTCAAGTATTTTTTTGTATTTATCTATTCCAAAAACGTGCCTTAAGATGTTTATTCTTGTTTCAGAATCTTCAAGAATAATTTGCTTCATTTCTTCCTGGGGGGTGTAGACTGTGAATTTATAAAGAAGATTTTGCCTTTTTGAAAATTCTCTTGGATAATTAAGCAATTCAAGAACCCTGCTTTTTAATTCTGTTACAGATATCTCTTCTTTTACATCGTCAATTGAAATTGAGCAATAATCCTGAGAAATTGTTTTGCTTTTTTTTAAAGTTCTTTCAATTATAATCTTTTTAGCATCAATTTCAAATTCTATAGATACTCCCCCTTGAACCTGTCCATTTCTTAATATTGAAGAGCCTTTTTGTCCTGGCTGCAAACCAAACAGGGCAAATTCTATTCCAAGAAGAACAGAAGTCTTTCCAGAACCAATATCTCCTGAAAGCAAAACTGAACCTTCTGGAAAATCTATTTCCTGATGCTCATAACTTCTTATATTATCAAGGATTATCTTTTTTATTTTCATTTTTAAAATTTAAAAAATTTTATTGTTCCCTGGAGAATTCGATTGTTGAAAGTTTCAGTTGTTTCTCCTTCCTGCTTTTCTGTTGAAAGCACATTCATAAGTTCATTTATAATTTTATTAAAGGATGAGGGGTTTTCTTCTGAATAGGCTTTTATTGTTTCTCCTTCAATATTTTCAGAATCTTTTTCAGGTATATTAAATTCAAGTTCCTGCTCCTGTGAAATCAAATCATGAGTATTTTTAAGAAGAAAATAAGCTTCTTTGCTTTTTGTAAACTCTTCAATTTGAGAAAATTTTATATCTGAAGTTTTGCCTCTTTTTAATTCACCATAAATTCTAAGCAAAACTATCTTATCCTTCAAATTTTTCTTGTTTAATTCATATATTATTCTCTCTGTTCCTGTAAGAGCATCTTCTACTTCAACAACAAAATGCTCAACTTGTTTTGTGGGAAGTTTTATTCTCTGAATTTTTGAAGAAGATTCTGTATCAACAATAACAAAAGCTCCTTGTTTCAAATCCTCAAGTTCCTTGAAATTGTTTGGAAATAAAGGGCCCGGATAAACAAATCCTTTTTCATTGTAAAGAACATGTATGTGCCCCATTGCATAATAATCTGCCCTGGGAAGTCTGTCAGGATTTACTGTTTCTATTGGAAGATTGCCTACCACTTTATCAATTGTTGTATGCAACATGAATATTTTAAATAAGCCGGGGGAATCATTAAATTTTACTCTTTTTAAATCCTGGACTTCCAATCCGGATTTCTTTCCAGGATACCCATATATAGCAACATTTCCATAAACTACTGGATTAAGAATTATCAAATTTTCCTTTTCTTCTGCATTATAAACATTCTTACAAAAACCTGCTTTTTCAAGAACATCTAAAAAAGTTTTTCCAGAAACAGAATAATCATGAGAACCAGCAATTATAAAACAAGGGATCCCTGCATCTTTTAATCTCTTAAATTGGGCAAAAGTTTCTTTCAATATTTCTATTGGAGGATAAGCTGAATCAAACAAATCCCCTGCAAAAAGAACAAAATCAAGCTTTGAAGTTAGACATATATCTATAGCATTTTTGAAAGATTCAAAATTTAAATCCTGCATAGGCTGCTGCTTCCATCCCCCTAAATGGACATCTGCTATGTGGGCGAATCTTACCATTTTATTGTTTATTTTCCATATTTAATTAAAAAAGTTTATAATGCTCTGAAACTATAAGTGTATATAAAATTGATTGTATTAAAATGAGATATAATATTCTTATAGGAGGTGAAGCCGGACAAGGGCCGAATATTTTAACACAAATTATCGGAGAAGCACTCACAAACAATGGAAACTATGCTTTCTATTCAAGAGATTATCAATCCCTTATTCGCGGAGGGCATAATTTTAATATTTTGACTTTTTCAGAAGAGCCTGTCTGGAGCAATGATTCAAAAATAGATATCTTGGTTTGCCTTGATAACAAAACAGAAGAAATACATAAAAAAGATTTAAAACCAGAAGGAATAGTATTAAAAAATTCTGATGAAAATATGTATTATGCTGGAAGAATTTTCAAGCTTCTCTGCCTTGATTTTAAATTGCTTGAAGAAAGTTTAAAAAAACTTGAAAAAAATTTTAATGAAAATCTTAAAAATGCAAAAAAAGGATATGATGAAGAAACAAAGAATTTATGTAAATTAACAGAGCGCACTAATAATAATCTTTTTCTAAATGGAAATCAGGGAATCTCAAATGGTGCGATTCAATCCAGCATTGACATATACTATGCATATCCTATGACTCCTGCAACCCCAATACTTAATGAACTTGCATCAAAAGAAAATTTAAAAGTTATTGAACTTGAAAATGAAATTGCTGTGATTAATGCTGCAATTGGAAGTTCAATAGTTGGAGCAAATGTAATGGTTGGGACATCTGGAGGGGGATTTGATTTAATGACAGAAGCTCTAAGCATGACAGGAATAGCAGAAATTCCCATAGCAGTTTATTTAGCTCAGAGGCCTGGGCCTGGAACAGGAGTTGCAACATACACTTCTCAGGGAGATTTAAATTTGGCAGTAAATTTTGGACATGGAGAATTTTCAAGAATAGTTGTTGCACCAGGAGACCCAAAAGAAGCACAGGAATTAACTAATCAGGCTTTTTATCTTTCACAAAAGTTTAAAATTCCCTCGATTATTTTGGGAGACAAACATCTTGCAGAAAGTTTCTATACTATTAATGAAAAACCCCTTATTATGAAAATAAAAAATGAGACTTCTCTAGCAAGATACAATAGTTATGAAAAAGATGCTTACGGAAGTGCAACTGAGAATGCTAAAATAATAAATTCCAATATTGAAAAGAGATTGAAGAAAATTGAAGAAATAAAAAAAGAAACTGAAAAATTTTCAAGATTTTCTGTTTATGAAAGGAAAAATTCAGAAAATATTGTTATAAGCTGGGGTTCTACAAAAGGGGCTATAGTTGATGCAATAAAAGATATGGATGTTGAATTTATTCATTTAAAATATATAGAACCTTTTCCTGAAGAGATAAAGGAAAAAATAATCGCAAAAAATATAATTTTAGTTGAAAATTCTTCAACAGGACAGCTTGCAAAAATTATTGCGGGGAAAACAGGAATTCTTATTCATGAGAAAAACAAAATTTTAAGATATGATGGAAGGCCCTTCTTTGCAGATGAATTAAAAGGAGAAATAAAAAGGAGATTAAGATGAAACACCACACAAAACAACAGCTCAAATGGATAATATGGACAACAATAATAATGGGAATTGGATTAATTTTATTCAAATATATTCCAATGTATATATATGGAAAAGATATTCTCTTTGATGCGTCTTCTCATATTGTCTGGACAAGTTGGGGGCTTTATGTTGCGTGGTTTTTCATAGACCAGAAAAAATCATGGAGAATTCCTTATTTTGCCTTTGCTACAGTTGTGTTAATAATAATGGGAATACAAAGAATAGTTACAAACCAACATAATGAAGTTGGAGTAATGCTTGGTTTGGCAATCGCAGGACTTGCAATAATACTTCCAAGATTGAAAGAATTCA
>CAZOAN010000007.1:6741-17659 GCA_964577855.1 Candidatus Woesearchaeota archaeon
CTTGGTTTGGCAATCGCAGGACTTGCAATAATACTTCCAAGATTGAAAGAATTCAGGAAAGGGGTGAGATTTTAAGATGACAAACCTATCAACCCCCACAAAATCAACATGGTGTCCGGGATGCTGGAATTTTCAGATAGTTGCGGGTGTCAAAAATTATCTTGAAAAGAAAATAAAAACAGAAGCTGACAGAAAGAAATATGCAATTATTACAGGAATAGGCTGTCACGCAAAAATATTCGATTATATAAATTTAAATGGGATAAATACCCTTCACGGAAGAGTTTTACCAACAGCACTTGGAATGAAAGTTGCAAGTCCAAAATTAAATATTATAGGTTTTAGCGGAGACGGGGATGCTTATGCTGAGGGAATGGAACATTTAATTCATTCTGCAAGATACAATTCTAATATAAAATATTTTGTGCACAATAATCAGGTTTTTGCTCTTACAGTAGGACAGCCAACACCCACAACAGAAATTGGATTTAAGGACAAAACAACTCCGCATGGAGTGAAACTCCAACCAATAAACCCTATAAGATTAATGCTCTCTGCTGGAGCAACTTTTGTTGCAAGAGTTTATGCAGATGTTAAGCAAATTGAATGGGTTTTAAATGAGGCATTCAAGCACAATGGTTTTGCATTTATTGAAATAATCCAGCCCTGCTTAATCTTTCATCCAGATAAAGATTATAAAAAACACACCTATTTTTTAAAAGATAAAAAGCACGATGAAAAGAATTTTTTAGAGGCAATGAAAAGAGCGCAAGAATTTGATTATAACAAGATTGACAAAAATACAAAAATACCCTTGGGAATATTTTATAGGGAAAAAAGAGCTGTTTTTGAAGATGTTATTAATAAAAAGTAGGGTATTATAATTATTAATATGGGGGTTAAAACTCTGTAATGGACTACAAATATATGGATGAAACAGATAGAGCCGGTTGGGATCATCTGTATGAAGATTGTTTTGATGGAATTAACCAAATTATTAATCACAATATAAAAGGAAAACAACATAATCCAGAAATAGTTAATGAAATCTTTAAGAAGATGTTAAATACATTGAACAAAGCAAACGAAGAAATAAAACCTTTAAAAGAAAACCCAGATGCAAAACCTATATGGAGTTCTTCCTGGGATTCTACATTTGATAATATAATAGAATATTCAAAATCAGCAAATACCCTAAATAAAAAAGTTATAACAATAAATATGATTGGTCAATTTTTAAGGTGTACTTTTTAGATATAGTTAATTATGTTGTCACTACATGATAGAAACACTTATATACTTCTTGTTATTAAAGAGAATATGGAAAAGAAGAGAAAAATACTCTATATAGAAGATATGAAAAAATGCTATGAAAACACTTGTAAAGCTATGGGAGAGACATTTGAAATTGATTGGAAAAATAATTATTCTGATGCTTTTGATGCAATAACTAGAAACATCGGGGAATATTCTGCTGCAGTTTTTGATGTAAATCTGGATTATAATCCAAATTTGCCTGATAATGAACAAACAGCAGAGGGCTTAAATTTAATCAGAATGTTCAAAAGGGAAGCAGAAAGGCAAGAAATCAATATCCCAATTATATGTGCAAGTGGCAATGGAAAACTTTATGAAAAATTATCACTTGAAGCAGGAGCTAATAAATTTCTTTGGAAAAAGGAGTTTTGGGAAAAAGGAAAAGGAGTTTTGGAAGATTTGATTAAAAAGGTTTAAATTTAATAAAATTAATAAAATATATGGGTTAAACTTAAAAAATGGAAGATAAAAAAGACAAATCAGACAGGTTAAGATACCTTGGTGGGGAAAGACAAAGACAGGAAACAAGAAAGAATTTTTATCTTGAACAATTACAGAAAATAATCTCTTTGCTTGAACTTAATGAAAAAGAGATAAAATATAATGAAGGCTGGATAAAATTCCATGAGAATTCTATTGAAGAACATAAAAAACAAATTAAAGAAATACCTGATTTAAATGAAAAGATAGATCAAGAAAACAAATTAAAATTCCACACAGAACAAATAGAAGGACATCACAAAAAAACAATTGAATATCATAAAAGAGAAATAGAGGGTATAAAGACAGAAGCTAAATTATTTGAAGAAGGTGTTAAAAGATGCGAGGAACAGCTTAAATTTCTAGATGAAAAAATCAAACAAAATTCAGATTAACTCAACCCAAGGTTATTAAACATTTTAATCAACTCCTCCTTAAAGAGAAATACTGTCACTAAAATACCTAAAAGAAAAATAAGAATAAAAACTAAAAAATAGGTTATTACCTTATTAACTTGTTTAGGAGGGCCTTCTCTATAGTCAGAAACTTTTTGCACAATAGTTGGGGGCTTTGAAGTTACATTCTTATTTATTACTTCTATTTTTGAGGGAAGATTTATTTGTTTTAAATCTTTTATTACTCTTTCTATTTTATTTGCTATTTGATTTGCGTTCTGATAATTTTTCCCATAATTATTTTCTCCATAACTTGAAATCTTTTGAGGATGTTTCTCCCTATTTTTATTAAAATTATTCTTGTCAAATCTCCTTTCTTGAAAGGATTGCTGAATTATATTCTGTCCTGGAATTCTTTCTTGAGGATTTTTCTTAACTAATCCTACTTTGGACGCTATTGTATTAAATGTATTTTGCAAAGAACCACTCACACCCATCGCTTGGGGCCCTAATTGACGATAAACTTCTTTCGCAGAACCTTCAATTTCTTCTTTTTGATATCCAGCATTATAAAAAGTCATCATTGCTTTTTGAAGGGATTCACCTCTTGACAAAGCAGATATCAATCCACCGATTATTTCTTCATTTACCATTTTTAAATTTTTATAACCTTTCCGTCCGAAGACAAATGGGAATTTTCCTGAAATATATAACCTATCTCAGTTGCCAATTCAATTAAGGGAGCCTCCTGTTTCAAGGAACCATGGGCAGGAATCAAATGCTGTGGCTTTAACATCTCCAACAAATCTCTTAAATCCTCTCTTCCTCCATGACCAGAAACATGAATATCTGTTTGTATTCTTACTCCGTGTCTTCTTAATTTGCCATCCAATTTTTCACGAGCATTTATATTAACAGAAGCAGGTATTATACTTGATGAAAAAATAAGATTATCTCCTGCTCTAAACTTAAAAGGAGTTTCTCCCTGAACAATTCTATCCAATATAGACCCCTTTTCTCCCTGATGTCCTGTACATACAATAAAATATTTTCCCCTGTCATCTTCCACTTTTTTTAGAAAAGAATTTATTTGCCTTCTATATTTTATTAAGTCAATTTTTTTTCTAAAAGAACATTGATTTACTTTTATTGCGGCATCTACATATTTATTTAAACTTCTTCCAAGAAAAACAATTTTTCTGTTTGTCTTCTGTCCAAATTCAATTATACTTTTTAATCTTGCAATATGCGAAGAGAAAGTGGTTACAAAAAGAGCTGAATTTCTATCACGAATATTTCCAAGCGCATCTTCAAGCAAATTTCTTGCTATTCTTTCGCTCGCAGTTCTTCTATCTGTGTCTGCATACAAGGCATCAACAACAAGGCATTTTATTCCTATTTTTCCGAGCTCTTTCAATCTTTTGTAATTTGGAGATAACCCAATAATAGGATGGTTATCAAATTTAAAATCAAGTCCGTAGAAGAAAATTCCTTCTTTTGAATGCCAAGCAATAAAGAAGCATTGTATTGTTGAATGGGTTGTATTCACAAACTCCACTTTCAAATTTCCTGAGGCTCCTTTAATTTGGTGAATTGTATTTTCATGAACAACCCTCTTCCTATTTCTCAAATTAATTTTTTCATCTTTAAGAATTGATTCCAAAACAGCCATTGTAAAAGGGCTCGCGATTATTTCGGCTCGCGGATATCTGTGAGCAAGATAGGGCAGCCCCCCAACATGATCCAAATGTGCATGCCCAATGATTATGGCCCTAACTTTATCTGTCCATCCAAGCTTATCCAAAACCAAATCATTTGGTATTGCTTTTATATTTCTAAGCATCTCCTCAGAATAAGGGATTTGTGCTTCCTGTTCTTGCAATTCAATAAGTGGAGGAAGGTAAATACCAGCATCGAATATTATCACATCTTCTCCAACTTTTACAGCCGTCATATTTTTTCCTACTTCTTCATAACCACCTATTGTACAAATTTCCATCTTAGCATTCTCATTCACTCTCTTTTATAAAATTAATTAGCGTGTTCAGTTTAAATATGTTTTTAGAAAGATTTTCCAGAGTGATAACAAATATAAAGCTTTTTTCATTATTTATTCTATGAAAAGTTTAATACCCTCACACAGAGAAAGCAAAAGATATTTGCTTGTTCGAGGAAAAGAATTGAAAAAAAACATTGAAAAAGCAATTATAGAATTTTCAGGAATATTGGGAATGTCAAAATGCGGATTGAGCTTTATTTCTTCTGATTCAAATAACAATTCCGCTGTGATTTGTGTTAATCGCGAGGTTGTAGATTTAGTCAGAGCCGGTTTGGTTGTTTTCCCAGAAAAAATGGAAGTCTTGAAGGTTAGTGGGACTTTGAAAGGATTGAAGAAAATCAAATAAGAAAACTTTATAAATTGTGAATTTTTAGGTTTTTAAGTTGAGAAGAGAAAATTAACTAAATAAGGATTATTAAATTCTAAAATGGACATGCCAATGGATATGCAACACCAAGCAATGGGCTATGACCGAACAGCCACTATGTTTTCTCCAGAAGGACATTTGCTTCAGGTAGAATATGCAGAAAAAACTGTAAGATTGGGTAGTTCAAGCATAGGAATGGTGTGCTCAGATGGTATTTTTATAATAGCTGATAAGAAAGTTGAAGACAAATTAGTTGTAAGGGAATCAGCAAGCAAAATTTCAGAAATAGATTCACATATTATAGCAAGTTCTGCAGGAATTTTGTCAGATGCTAGAATATTAATTGAAAGAGCACAGGTTTTAGCTCAACAGCACAAAGTAACTTATAATTCTCCTATAGAACCTGAATTAGTCATAAAAGAGATTGCTAACATGAAACAGCAATTTACACAGTATGGAGGAGCGAGACCTTTTGGAGTGTCAATGATGATTGCTGGAGTAAATGGAAAAAAAGCAGAAGTCTTTGTAAGTGATATTACTGGAAATTATTTTTCATATCATGCGAATGTAATAGGGGAAAATGATGACAAAATAAGAGAAGAATTGAAAGAAAAGTACAGGCAAGGCATAACAATAAAACAAGGAGTTAAACTCGCACTTGAAATTTTTGAAAAAGTGCAGGGCAGTAAATTTAATCTCAAAAAATTTGAATTAGTATATATTGATAAAGAGAGCGCAAAATTAAAAAAATTAGAAGGCGAGAGTATTAAAGAATTATAATGACCAACACCACAGCACGAATAAAGAAAGCAGGAAAGCATTTTGAAGTGATGGTTGATTTGGATGATGCTTTAAAATTCAAAAAAGGAACTAGTTCTTTTATTCAAGCAGAGACAGAATTTATATTTAAAGACATAAAAAAAGGAGAAAAAGCTCCTGAAAAGGAACTTAAAGAGGCGTTTGGAACAACAGATGTTAATGAAATAGTTAAAAAAATTGTAAAAGAAGGTGAAATTCAGACAACTCAGGAATATAGGGATGCTGAACAGGAAAAGAAATTCAAGCAGGTTGTTGATTTTCTTGCAAAAAATGCATATGATCCTCAGACAGGAAGGCCCCATACTACCGAAAGGATTAAAAATGCCCTTGAACAAGCAAATGTGAATATCAAGAATACATCAATAGAAAACCAAATTAACGAAATTCTTGAAAAAATAAGTAGCCTTATTCCAATAAAGATTGAGACAAAAAAGGTCAAAATAAAAATTCCTGCAATACACACAGGAAGAGCTTATGGAATAGTTGCAATATATAAAGAATCAGAAAATTGGTTGGATGATGGAAGTTTGGAAGTGGTTGTTGAAGTTCCATCTGGTATGATTATGGACTTCTATGACAAATTAAATTCAGTAACGCACGGAAGTGCAATTACAGAGGAGATAAAGGAATAAAATGACAAACACAGAACATAAACGAAGCGTTGTAATACCTGGAGAGACAATAGTTGAAGGAGATAATTATCTTCCTGGAGAAGGAACAGAAAAGCAGGGGGAAAAGATAGTCGCATTTAGATATGGATTAGCTGAAGAAACAAATAAACTTGTTAAAGTAATCCCTTTATCAGGAGTTTATCAGCCAAGAAGAGGAAATATTGTTATAGGAAAAGTTAGTTTAATCACATTTAATGGATGGGTTATAGATATAGGAACTGCTGAAAATGCCTTCTTACCTTTAATGGAAACTCCAAGATTTGTAAGCAAAGACAGACTTGATGAAGTTATGAAAATAGGAGACATTACAGTTGCTCAGATTTTCGGGGTAAATGGAAGAGGAATAGATTTAACAATAAAATCTAGAGGTTTAGGAAGAATAGATGAGGGAATTGTTTTCAAAATAAATTCAAACAAAGTTCCAAGGGTTATAGGAAAAGAGGGAAGTATGATAAGAATAATAAGGGAATATACAAATTGTGATATAACTGTTGGACAAAATGGATTTATATGGATAAAAGGAGACAAAATTGAAGATGAACTTTTCGCAAAAAGAGCTATATTATTCATAACTGAAAAATCTTTCATGGAAGGATTGACTGAGAGAGTTGAAAAATGGTTTAAAGAAAATGGTGGTGTGAAGAAAGAAACAAAAAAATATGATAAAGAAGAAGAATTTGGGGAGAGAAGAGAATGACAACTAAAAATTTTCAAAGACCAGACGGAAGAAAGCTTAACGAGATGAGACCCTTTGAAGCTAAAGTTGGAATAATTCCTAATGCTGACGGAAGTGCTATGTATAAATCTGGAGATACAATTGCAATAGCTGCAGTTTATGGACCTAAAAAAATGCACCCACAACATTCACAAAATCCTGAAAAAGGAACATTGAGATGTACTTACAATATGAATAGTTTTTCTGTTTCAGATAGAATAAGACCCGGGCCTTCAAGAAGAAGCACTGAAATATCAAAAATAACAGAATGGGCATTAGAACCTGTTTTAATGCTTGACAAATTTCCAAATATGGTTGTAGATGTTCATATTAATATTATTCAAGCAGATGCTGGAACAAGGTGTGCAGGAATAAATGCTGCAGCAATGGCACTTGCTCATGCCGGAATACCTATGAGAGATATGGTTTCAAGTGTTTCTGTTGGAAAACTTGACAAAACAATAGTTGTAGATTTAAGCAAAGAGGAAGAAGATTTTGAAGAAGGAGATGGACCTACAGATATTCCCATATCTATGACTCACTCCGGGAATATAACTCATTTCCAATTGGATGGAAAAATAGAATCTAAACAATTAATGGAAGCTATTGAAATGGCAAAAAAATCTTGTGAGGAAATATATGAAGTTCAAAAAAAAGCTTTGAAAGATTCAATAAACATGGAGGAAGAAGCATGAATTACAAACTTTTCCAGGAAATAAAAGATTTGGAGGAAGAAGCATGAGCGGAGAAGAAGTAGAAATTACACCAGATGTTACTGCTGAAAGAATAAGAAAGTATCTTGAGCAAGAAAAAAGATTTGATGGAAGAAAGACAGATGAATTTAGAGAATTAATAATTGAAAAAAATATTTCAAAAAAGGCAGAAGGCTCTGTAAGAGTAAAAATTGGAAAAACAGAAGTGCTAGTTGGAATTAAAATGGGTATTGCTGAACCTTATCCTGATTCTCCTGATAAAGGAAATTTGATGGTTACTGCAGAATTCCTTCCATTAAGCTCTTCAAGAATAGAATTAGGTCCTCCTAAATTTAATTCAATTGAAGTTGGGAGAATAGTTGATAGAGGAATAAGAGAAAGCAAATTTATTGAACTTGAAAAACTATGCATAAAAAAGGGGAAAAAAGTCTGGACAGTTTTCATAGATATTTATACTATAAATGATGACGGAAACATTCTTGATGCGGCAGGCATAGGAGCAGTAGCTGCATTAAAACTTGCAAAAATTCCAAAATATGATGAAGAAAATGAGAAAATTCTTTATGATGAACATCAAGGAAATATGCCTTTAAGAAAAATAAATCCTTTTACAATTACAGTCCATAAAATAGGCCAACACTTAATTTTAGATCCTACTAGAGAAGAAGAAGATGTTAGTGAAACAAGAATAACTGTTGGAAGTTCAGAGGGAATAATTTATTCTCTTCAAAAAGGAAATTCAGGTTATTTCAGTGTCGAAGAAATTCAAAAATCTTTTGATATTGTTGAAAAAGCTTGGAAAGAATTATTTAAAAAGGTTGAAGGACAATTAAAATAAAATGACACACATAGAACAAAATTTTACAAAATATGAGAAGGCTAGAATTCTTGGCGCAAGGGCATTGCAATTAGCAATGAACGCTCCTCTTCTTTTGAAAATAACTGAAGAAGATTTAGCAAAGATTAATTATGATGTTCTTAAAATAGCTGAAATAGAACTTGATTCTGGAGTTCTCCCAATCTCAATAAAAAAACCCTTCCCTGAAAGGAAAGAGGGAAAATTAAAGAGAGAAGCTGCTCCAAAGATTAGTGACAAAAAAGTAGAGAGAGCGGAAGATGTTGAAGAAGAGAAGATAACCGAAGAAGGAGAGATAATGGAACTTGCTAATCCTGAAGATGAAGAAGAATCCTCTAGTGATAGTGGTGAAAGTAGTGAATGATATAGGAATAAATCTGTATTAATTATAAAATAGTTACACAATAATAAAGTTTATAAAGATTAAATTATATGAGAAACTATGGAAAAAATAGATGTTCAATTTGATAAAAACTTGGATTATATAATAGAATTAAAGGGAGAATTGGTACAAGCAAGAGAATTAATGAAATCTGATAATAAATTGAATCAATACACTGGTGCAAATGTGGTATTATGTTCATATTTGACAAAATATGAAAATTTAAGTGAAAATGCAAAAAGACATTTAAATGAAAACATAAATGAATTGGAAAAATTGGCTGTAAATGTATTAGTCAATCAAGGGCATTCAAAAATTGTTAAAGTAGATTTATTGAAAAAGTATGGATTATTCTGTGGAGAAAAAGAGAAATAAACAAAACCTTATAAATAATAATCTTTTTTCTAATTAATGGTTGTAATAAATGAGGTATCAGCCAAAAGCATTCTTGATTCAAGAAAAGATAAAACTATATTGATTTCTATAAAAACAAATATGGGAAAAGAGTTTAAGGCTTCTTCACCATCAGGAAAGTCAACAGGAAAATACGAAGTCAAACCTTACAAAAAAAATCTTGAAGAGGATATAATCACAATTAGAAAATTTAAAAAATATTTTTCTGAAGAAATTCTTGAGGAATATGATGATTTGAAAAGGGTAGAAGATATTCTTGAGGGGCATGTTGGAGCAAATACCTTGTTCGCATTTGAATCAGCTGTTCTTAAAGCAATGGCGTATGAGAAAAAAAAAGAGGTGTGGGAATTCATAAACCCAAATGCAAGAAAAACAAAAAAATTTCCGCGTCTTGTTGGAAATTGTATAGGAGGAGGAAAACATTCTGAAATTAAAGGGAAAAAACCTGATTTTCAGGAATTTCTGCTTATCCCTGATTTAAAATCCTCTGAAAAATCACAGGAAATAAACAAGAAAACAAAAGAAAAAACAGAATTCTTAATTAAAAAAAGAGACAAAAATTTTAAACAACAAAAAAACGATGAAGATGCTTGGATGACTTCCATGAATGAAAAAGAGGTTCTGGATTTATTAAAAGAATTAAATCTTCCTCTTGGAGTTGATGTTGCTTCTTCAGGATTTTATTCAAGAAAAAAATATCATTATGAAAATCCTATGCTTAAAAGAGAGGATGAAGAGCAAGCAGGATATATTGGAAATTTAATAAAAAATTATAATCTGCTTTATATTGAAGACCCCTTTCACGAGGAAGATTATGAAAATTTTGCCAAACTTCTTAAGAAATTCCCAAATTCATTGATAGTAGGAGATGATTTAACTGTAACAAACTCAAAAAGACTTCAAAAAGCAATTAAAATGAAAAGCATAAATGCAATAATTGTGAAACCAAATCAATGCGGTTCTCTTCTTGAAGTTAAAAAAGTCTGTGCGATGGCAAAGGAAAATAATATAAAAATAATTTTCTCCCACAGAAGCGGAGAAACAGAAGAAACTATTCTAGCTGATTTGGTATTTGGATTTCAGGCAGATTTCTTTAAATGCGGAATAACTGGAAAAGAGCGGGAAGCAAAGATAAATAGATTGATTGAAATTGAAAAGAGCCTGAGATAATTTTTTGAATATAAATTATTAAAAACATCTTATTCTTGATTGTAAAATGGCCAATGAAAAGCTCAAAGTTAATTTTCATGACAAAGAAATGAATTTGCTAGAAGCAGAGTTATATCTTCTAGGCTTAAGTCTTGGAGTTGTTAACGCAAAATTAATAGAGGAAGAAGAGCAGGATTATATTAAATGGAAGAATATAAAAAATAATAGGAACGAAATAGCTCAAAAACTTGTTAAAGAAAAACTGTTTAAGAATGTTAATGAAAGAACTTATCTAATTGAAAAATTGCAAGATAAGATTGTTTCAACAAAAATTGCAATAAAAAAGGTTTATTGTGAAACTCATGGAGGACACAAAGAAATGAAAGGTTCTTCTTATACCCCTCCTGGTATTGAAGGGGCAGTAACCCATTACACTTGCTCAAGATGCAGAAGAATTTATGAAAAAGGATCAAATTCATTCAAAGATAAAAATTCTAAAGAAAAAATATATAATCCATTAATTATCTAATTTCCCATATAGAAAACCTTTAAAAACTAATTTTTCTCTAAATCCTCATGAC
>CAZOAN010000007.1:17759-20839 GCA_964577855.1 Candidatus Woesearchaeota archaeon
TAATTTCCCATATAGAAAACCTTTAAAAACTAATTTTTCTCTAAATCCTCATGACAGTCAAAAAATCTAAAGAAAAGTCTGAAGAAAAGATAGCAGATAGGAAATTGGGTGAAGAAGTTGAAGAAACTCTTGAGGGCAAAGGATTAGAAAAAGCTGCTGAAAAAGAGTCCATTGATGAAAAAACATCAAAAGATTTAGAAAAGAAAAAGAAAATTCTTTTGGAAAAAGCTGCTAAACTAAAAGAAAAATTAGCAGAAGAATCTCCAAGCACAGAAGAATTAAAGGAAAAGATAAAGATAAAAAAAAGAACTGATATGCTCATTCCCCTCGAGGAATACGTAAAAGCTGGAATCTATCTTGGAACAAAAGTTGTTACTCCTAAAATGAAACCTTTTGTTTACAGAAGAAGGGCTGACGGATTGGCAATTTTCAATACTGATTTAATTGATGAAAAACTTAAAGAAGGTGTGGAATATCTTTCAAAATTTGAACCAAACGACATAATTCTCGTCTGCAAAAGGCAAGCAGGATGGAAGGCTGCGAAGAAATTTTCTGAACTTACTGGAATAAGAACCTTTACTAAAAAATATCCTGCAGGAATTTTAACAAACACTACTCTTCCTGATTTTTTTGAAAATGAATTAACAATTGTAATTGATTCATGGCTTGACAAAAATGCTCTTCATGACACTTTAAGGGTGAAAAAGAAAGTTTTGATGATTTGTGATACTAATAATTTTTCAAAAGGAGCAGACAAAATTATAATTGGCAATAATAAAAGTCCTAAAAGCCTTGGAATTATATTTTACATTTTAGCAAGGGGGTATTGCAAAGCAAAAAAGATAGAAACAAATATTCCTGATTTAGAATGGTGGACTGGAGAATTTGAAGAGATTGCTCCAGCAAAGCACGGAGTTTAAAGGTTATCTTAATCACAATAATTCTTAAAAAGAAGTTCATACTAACTCGTTTATGAAAATATTAGATAATATATTTCAAAAGCTTCATGAAAATTATGTTGAAAAAGTTAAGATAGAAAGGGGTAGAATAAAAGACTGGACTAATGAACAAATTAAAGGATATTTAGATTCTTATTATAATCATGGACCTTTCTGGAATGTTTTTATTGGAGAACCCCCAATAATAGAAGCATGCATAGAGGTTTATGGCCAGAGGGTTACTAATAATTTGTATTTGCCTCCTAACTAAATCTTAAAAACTATTTTTATCCTCGGAAAAGATTATAAATAACAAATAATTAATAATAATATGTTTGGAAGATTACAAAAAGGATTGGTGCTTAAGTCAAAAACTTATGAAGAAGGTGAAACTTTTTATACAATAATTCTTAAAGAAAGGTGGCTTTTCTGGGGGTTGTATAAAACAGCAAGATTATATAAAAATTGGAAAGATGATTTTGGCAGGCTTGAAGTTTCTATAAATAAAAATGATTTTAGAAATTATTTAAAGGATATTAAAGAAGGAAATTTAGAATTTCCTGATAAAGAAGAAATGGAAGAATTAAGAGAAAACATTGAAAATCTTCCTGAAGAAATAAAAAAAGTAATTTACAGGGGAGGAAAAATAAAAGAGTTTCATAATAATCTTTATGGGGCAGAGATACAAAAAATTTCTGAATTAGAATTTTTATCAAAAACATAAAATACAATCAAAAATTTTCAATCAGTTAGAATTTTCTTCCTCAATTTTTTTGGAAAAATTCTGAATATTATTCACAAACATTTGTATTAATTGCTTGTTTGACTTACCCTTATTTTTAAGTTTCATTTTTATAATTTCATTTATTGCTGCAACTGAATAAATCTTTAATCCACTTTTTATATCAAGACTAAACTTTTTAAGAAATTGCTTTATTATTTCCTCGACATCAGCATTATATTTTTTATCCTGATACTCCAAAGCATAATTAGCAGCATGCACCATTGCAATCTCAGCATCTTTTATCATTTTGATTGAAATACAAAAACAAGTGCTGTTTTTAAGATTTATTATAAAAATTTATATAAGTTTTTCCTTATTTTTTAGATAAAGACTATTTTTAATATTAATTATCCTCCCAAAAATTCTCTTTCTCCGTCGAAAAAATCCTCGAAAGATTTATAAACCTTAATTTTGTGAAGTATTTGTTAATTAAGATGAGTGCCTTAACAATAAATAAAAATTCTAAGGTATGAGGTATGTAGAAGCAGTCATCTATTTGTAATTTTTTAGTCAACCAATTTATATTGAATAAGCCAATAGTTAGGAGATGTGTGAAGTGATTTTTCTTCTTACAGAAAAATTGCGCAATGAGATTTTTGTTGTTTATCGACGATAATCTATGAATTGTTTAAATCTAGTTGATCCTGCTAGCGGCTGCGGCTCTCTGGTTTGCGTTTAGACATGCAAGTCTTTTTGTTTCTTAGGAAGTGAAAGGCGAACTGCTCAGTAACACGTAGCTAACCTACCCTTAAGTCGAGGATACTCTCGGGAAACTGAGGTTAATACTCGATAGGAGATATACCCTGGAATGATTTATCTCTAAAATTCGAGCTTAAGGATGGGGCTGCGGCGGATTAGGTTGTTGGCGGGATAAAAGCCCACCAAGCCGATGATCCGTAAGGGCTCTTAGCGGAGAGGCCCTGAGAGGGAATCTGAGACACTATTCCCAGCCCTACGGGGTGCAGCAGTTAGGAATATTCTGCAATGCGCGCAAGCGTGACAGATTGAGCCAGAGTGCTTTTCATTTGAAAAGCTTTTGCCAAATGCAAAAAGTTTGGCGAATAAGGACTGGGTAAGACAGGTGCCAGCCGCCGCGGTAATACCTGCGGTCCAAGTCGCAGCCATCATTATTGGGTCTAAAACATCCGTAGCTTGTTTAGTAAGTTTCTTGTGAAATTCTATATCTCAAATATAGAGCGGGCAAGAAGTACTGCTGAACTAGAGACTGGAAGACGTAAGAAGTATGTTTGGAGTAGCGGTAAAATGTGTTAATCCCAGACAGACTAACAATAGCGAAGGCATCTTACGAGGACAGTTCTGACAGTAAGGGATGAAGGCTAGGGGCGCAAAACGGATTA
>CAZOAN010000008.1:0-19536 GCA_964577855.1 Candidatus Woesearchaeota archaeon
AGGAGAAAAATTATCTACTTTCATTCTAACTAATATAAAAGTGAGAGATATTTAAAGATTTTCAAAATCCTTTCAAGAACTCATATAAATATTTTATTAATTGAATTAGAAATAACATTTTAAATTTTTTAGAATTTATTTGTTTTTTATTTTTTAAAGAACCAATCACCTTATTTATTTGCACATTTTTTCCAGCTTTTTTATAATGCGGCTGTGAATATGTTGATAACCAGTATTAAATGAAATTTGTACTTTGTTCTCTAATAGATATCTTCCATCTTTTGCAGAATAATTTGGACTAAAACCGACATTAACCTTAATATTATCTGCTGGCGATGAATTATATGTAAAACCTTCAAATTTTTCAGTCTTTTCACTACGATTAATTAATGGACTGCCAAAAATGTTGCTAAGATATTTAGAAACTTTCTTGTTAAATTTATCAAGACTGCAATCAAATATCTGTTCTGCCATTTTTAATGTTTTTTTGTATATTTTTAATTTATATCAGAACTATTCTCTTAAGTCAATCACTTCTTTTTCTTTGTAATTTCCAAGCACATACCAGCAGCTACTGTAGCTCCAGCATCTCTAACTGCAAATCTTCCCATATATGGGTTGTCCTTTGCAGTTTCCAAGCATAAATTTCCTTGAGGTTTTATTCTTACTTTTGCAACATCCCCGTTCTTTAAGAAATCAGGATTTTGTTTTATGACCTGTCCAGATTTAGGATCTATTTGTTCGATTAATTCTATAAATTGGCAGGGAACTTGTGCAGTGTGAATATGGAACACAGGAGTATAGCCTTTAGCTAAAACAGTTGGATGATTAATTACAGCAATTTGAGCTATGAACTCTTCTACAATTGATATTGGATAACCTGCTTCACATATAACATCTCCTCTTGCAATATCTTTCTTTCCTATTCCTCTAAGATTAACTCCAACATTCATTCCAGCAGGAGCCTCTGATAAAGTTTCATGATGAGCTTCAATAGTTTTAACTTCTCCAGCAATTCCTGTTCCTGTTCTTCCAGGAAGAACTACTATCTTTTGCCCAACTTTCATAATCCCAGTTTCAATCTTTCCAACAGGAACAGTTCCTATTCCTGTAATTTCATAAACATCTTGAACTGGCATTCTCATTGGTAAATTTGTAGGCAATTCTGGAGCAGGGAATATGTCCATTTGTTCCAAAAGAGTTGGTCCCTTGTACCACGGCATCTTGTCAGATTTTTTTGTAATATTATCTCCTTTTAATCCGCTAACTGCAAGGAAAGGTGTTGCATCTGGATTAATTCCAACTTGTTTTAATAATTTAGAAACATCTTCTTTAACCTGTTTGAATTTATCTTCCTTGTAATCCACAGCATCCATTTTATTGACTGCAACAGCAATATTTTTTACTCCCATAGTTCTCAAAAGCCACAAATGTTCTGTAGTTTGTGGTTGAACTCCTGCAGGAGCAGCAATAACCAAGAAAGCAGAATCTGCCTGTGAAGCACCAGTAATCATATTTTTAACAAAATCTCTGTGTCCGGGAGCATCAATAATTGTTACCTCAAATTTTTGAGTGATTAATTTTCTGTAAGACA
The DNA here is from genome assembly GCA_964577855.1 of Candidatus Woesearchaeota archaeon. Taxonomy (GTDB): domain Archaea; phylum Nanobdellota; class Nanobdellia; order Pacearchaeales; family GW2011-AR1; genus MWBV01. The sequence goes on from CAZOAN010000008.1 coordinate 1,595, forward strand.
AATCAATTGTAACTCCTCTTTCTCTTTCTTCCTTAATATTATCCATAATATAAGCAAATTCAAATCCAGCTTTTCCGTATTTTTCAGCTTCAGCTCTTAATTTCACCATTTCCTGTTCTGTTACAGAGCCACCATCAAACATCATTCTACCGACGCAAGTAGACTTGCCAGCATCAACGTGCCCTACGAATACAACATTCATTGTTGGTTTTGTTCTAGCCATTTTTGTTCCTTATTTTAAAATGGGTTTAGCGAAACGTTAGTTTCAGCCTAGCCATAGTTTAACTTAAAAAAAGTGCATTTATAAACTTTTTGCTTTATTTTTAAGAATATTTTGTCATAATTTTTGTTATTTTAGTGTTTTTCGACGGAGAATAATGCTTTACAAAATCATTTCAAAAGTTCATCATAACTAACAGTTTTTTCTAAATTGTTTTTCTTTTTTATTTCTTGATTAATTTCCAATGAATCTGTCTTTTTGTCTTGATATTTATTCTGTTCCTTGCTTGAGTTTCCATTATAATAGAGAAGAGCCAATTTAAGCAGGCCCAATTTAATTATCCAGGGAACAGTTAGATAAGCAGTTTGTATTCCAAAAGTTTTAATTGCTTTTTTATCTTCAGGTTTCTCAAGATTATAATAAGGGAAAGGTTTTTCTTTTCTTTCTTTAATTTCACTTAAAGTATGAACAACCAAACCTACGCCCGGAATATAGGATAATGTTTTTTTCCAATTCATAATTCCTCAAAAAGAAAGTTGTTTTATAAATTTAATTATGATTTATTGATTTTCAGCAAGTCCTTTCCTATCCCTTATCTTTCTTATAACATCGCCTTGTAAAGATGAAGGAATTTTCTCAAATTGCTGGTCCAACAGTGAAGATGTTCCTCTTCCCTCTGTTGCTGAACGTAAATCACTTGACCATCCAATCATTTCTGCTACTGGAATTTTTGCTTTTATTTGTGCTAATCCCATTTCTTGAGTTATATCAAGCATTTGCCCTCTTTTCCCCCCAACAAGTTTTGTAGCAGCACCCATAAAACTTTCTGGAACTTCTATAACATGAATTTGCATTGGTTCAAGCATTGTCGCATTTGCACTTTTCATAGCATCTGTTATAGCTTCTCTTACAGCAGGATAAACTTGTGCAGGCCCCCTGTGAATTGCATCTTCATGAAGTTTAATATCATCAAGTGTAACTTTCATTTTCATGCAAGGCTCTCTTGCCAAAGGCCCCTGATCCATAACCATTTCAAATGCATCAAGAATCATTTCTATTACTTCTCCTATATGGACTTCTCCTCTTGTTTCATCAAAAAACATATTCCCCTTGTATATATCTTTTACATTTCTTATTTCATCACTTCCCCATCCTATTTTTGAAAGGGTGCTCACAACAGATTCATTTTTCTTTTTCATTCTTCCCTCAGGAAGCTCTCCGATTTCAATCAATTTAGATAATTCTTCATCTAAAGGTTCAACTTTTATGAAAAAACCATTATGTTTATTTGGACTTCTTCCTTCAAAAGCATATCCTGAAGATTTTCCTACTGATTCTCTATATACAACAATCGGATTTGAAGTTTTAACCTCAAGTCCCTTTTCAGTTTTAATTCTGTTTTCTATAATTTCCAGATGCAATTCCCCCATACCTGAAATTAAGCTCTCTCCGGTTTCCTCATTTATTGTAACTTTTATAGAAGGGTCTTCTTTTGAAACTTTTCTTAAAATCTCAATAAGCTTTGGTAAATCAGCAGTCTTTGTAACTTCAATTGATTTTGTAATTACAGGTTGGAATATATGCCTTATTTCCTCAAAAGATGTTTGCTCTTTTTCTGTTACAGTTTCTCCAACATCAAGATTCAATCCACTAACAGCCAAGACATTTCCTGCAGGTATACTTTCTAATTGTTCTGGTTTTATCCCATTATAAATAAGAACCTGCTGTATTTTTCCAGCGTGTTTTGCATTATTTGCATAAATATTCATTCCACTTCTTATTGTCCCTGAGTATAATCTACCTGCAGAAATCTCCTTTCCTGAACGAGGGTCAATAACAATTCTTGTTATAACAAATGCAACTTCCCCATTTTTGTTACATGTAAGCAAATCTTTTCCGAAATCACTATTTGGATCTCCTCTCCATATTTTTGGAATCCTATATTTTTGAGCTTCTATAGGATTAGGAAGGTGCTTGATAGCCATATCCAATATAACTTCATAGAGGGGAGCATTTTCCCAAACCCATTTATCTCTTTCTTCTTGCGACATAGTGCCGTCGTATAATTTATAAATATCTTTAAAAGTTATTTTTTTCTTTATCATGAAAGGAATAGATAGTGCCCAATTTTCTCTGGCAGAACCAAATGTAACACTTCCATCTGAAACATTAACTTTATATTTTTTTGCAAATTCTTTTTCAGCAATCTGGTCAATTAAATGATTAAATCTTTCAATTATTTTTGCAAATCTTTCTTGCATTTGTTCAGGTGTCAACTGCAATTCATTTATTAATCTGTCAACTTTGTTTATGAACAAAACTGGTTTTACTCTTTCTTTAAGCGCCTGCCTCAAAACAGTTTCTGTTTGTGGCATTATTCCCTCAACCGCACATACAAGAACAAAAGTTCCGTCAATAGCTCTCATAGCTCTTGTAACATTCCCGCCAAAATCAACATGTCCGGGGGTGTCAATTAAGTTAATTAGATATTCTTCTCCATGAAAATTATGAACCATAGAAACATTTGCAGCGTCGACTGTCAGCAATCTTTCCTGTTCATCAGCATGCTGCCATGTTGCCATTCCCTCTTCCAGGTCTCCTGCATTTTTGGAGGCCATCATTCCTGCAGCAGCCAGCAAATTGTCAGTAAACGCGGTTTTGCCATGGTGAATGTGTGCACTCGTCGCCACATTTCTTATATTTTTTTGATTTGATATAAGTCTTTTAATTTTGTCTAGACTAGTTTCTTTGTCTGCCATTTTTACCTCGCACTATCCGCCTGTGATTCTGATTCTTTCTTCTTTCTTATAGCAAAACTTTCACCATTATTTTCAGCAGCCATCATAATTTCTTCTGCTAAAGCTTGGGTGATTGTTTTTTTCTTGTTGAATGCTTTATCCCCTGCTCCGTGAATAAGATATTTTAAAGATAAATTAACTCTTCTTATAGGTGAAACATCAATTGCTTGGGGATATCTCGCTCCTCCATATTCTATAACAGTTATTTCATCTCTTGGCGATATATTTTCAATAGCAGTTACAAGAACTTGAACTGGATTTTTTCCTGTTTTCTTTTCTACAATCTCAAGAACATCAAGAATAATTTTCATATTTTTAGTATATTTCCCTGTTGCATTTCCTTTTTCTATTTTGTGTTTTTTACCTCTGTGCCCTCCAACAGCAAGCTTGTTCATCAATCTTTCAACAACATTTACTTTCGTTTGCCCAAGCTTAACAACATTTCTTCCCTGGCTTTTAAGTATTAATTTGGGTTTTAGATTAATTACAGCTTTTAATCCAGGATCTTTTACCTCAACTGCAGATAAATCATATTTGTCAAATATTTTGAAATTTGAAATTTGTTCATTCATTTTATCTTCTACCTTTTTGTATCTTACCAAGCCATAATCTTCTCAATGGTTGATCATTTACTTTAATTACAGAATATCTAACCCCTGGAATATCTCCTTTTGAACGTCCCTGTTTTCCACCTATTCTTTCAATCATTACTTCATCATGTTCATCTATAAATTTTTGTGCAAGATTTCCTGGAATGAAAGCAGTAACGGTTCTTCCATTTTTTGTAAGCTGAACTTTGCAACACTTTCTCATTGCTGAGTTTGGCTGTTTAGCTTCTTTTTGAACTTTTGAAAGAACAATTCCTTTAGCCTGATTTGCTCCCCCTAAGGGGTCTGATTTTGCATAAAGATTTAGAGTTCTGACTTTGTATTGTCTGTCTTTCCATCGGAATTTCTTCCTGTCCTTCATCTTTTTAAAAGCACTTTTTAATCCCATTGTGGTTATTAATTAATCAGAAAATTACTTTAAAAAGGTTTGCTTGAAATTTAATCATCAAGAGAATCAAATAATCCTGAAATCTTTTTTAAAAAAATCTTTTGTTATCTTCTGCATTTCAATTAGTCTTCTTTTATCTCTTCCAATTAGTGCTGCCTTGCTCTGAGAACCAGCATTAAGAATTATTTCATCTGTACCAATTTCCAAATCTTTGAAAGTAACCGGACTAACAATTAATTCTATAAATCTCCTTATATCCCCAGAATTTTTTGGAATCGGAATAACTTTTATTCTTCTTTTTACAATTTCACTTATTCTTCTAAGATTTCTTACATCAGGACCAAGGGCTCTGGAAACAAATTCTTTTGGGACACAGAAAATTACAGCATTGTTATAATTAAAACAATAGCGGGTTCTTATGCCTGTTATTTTTTCAAACAAATTAAGATATCTCAAATCCTGCATATCAAGAGTATTAACCATTTTTATTACAAAAGAAGTTGTTTTATAAATTTATTGTCACTTGTTTACTTTTTCAACAATTTTTGAATCAGCAGTTTTTTTATCTGCTTCCTTTTTTGTCAAAGGTCCTATGACTCTGACAAGTAATCCAGGCAATCCTGTTCCAACAGGAACAGGTTGATTTAATATTATATTTTCTATAACGCTGAGTAATTTATCTCTTCCCCCCTTAATAGTTGCTTTCACAAATTGCGGAACAGGAGTTTCAAATGTAGCTCTTGCCAATATTGAAGATTTCTGCGCTATTATTCCCATTCTTGTAACTCCTTTAATTTCTCCGGAATTAGTCATAGCATCAGTGACGAGCTTTAAATGCCTTATATCAATATCCAAGCCCTGCGATTTAAGAACTTCTTTTATTTCATTCATAAGCAATTCTCTTGCAACCTCAATTCCATATATTTCAGTAACTTCATAAAAATCATTAGAAATTGTTTTATCTTTATTAACTTCTTTTAAGGCTGTAATTTCTTTTAGATTTGTCCCTAAAGTAACTATGACAAAATCTTTATCCCTTTTTACAACTAAAATTTGCTCCACTCCTTTTGTTCCAGATATTATAGTCTCCTTAAGTTTCTCTTTAAGTTTGTAAAGTTCTTTAAATCCAAGACTTTCATCCATCTGCAAGCTTATTACGCTCTGCTTTTCTTTTATTTTAAAACCCATTTCATTCAACTTCTCAACTATTTTTTTTAGAGATGAATGAGTTTGTTTTAATCCTTCCCTGTCTATTTTTATTTCAATTTTTTTTTCACTGAAATCAAGATTTATTTCTGAGGAAATTTCTTTAAGTTTAACTTCCTTTATCTTCTCAGCAACAAATTTTGAACCTTCTTCAGTATTATATTCTCTATTAAGATATATTTCCATTTTCGGAGAGGAAGGTTTTTTCCTTGCATCAAATATTTCTATTAATCTTGGCAAACCTGTTGTAACCTGCATTTCAGCTACACCTGCCATATGGAATGTTCTTAAAACCATTTGAGTTGAAGCTTCACCAAAAGATTGTGCAGTTACAATTCCTATAGCTTCTCCTGAATCTAATTTTTCCTTGAGATGCAATTTTGTAACATCAATTCCGTCGTCTCCATATTTAAATTCAATTATATTATTATTGCTGTCTCTTATTGTCTCATCATATTCAACTCTCAAATCTTGAAGAGCATTTGCAAGTCTTCTATAAAGATAACCAGATTTTGGAGTTCTCAACCCTGTATCCATAAGAGAATCTCTTCCTGTTATTGCTTGAAAGAAAAATTCGTCGGGTTTCAATCCTTTTATGAAAGAGCTTTTTATGAATCCTCTTGCTTTAGGAGACAAATCCCCTTTTTTGAAAAAAGATAAAGTTCTTTCATTATAACCAAAATCCACTCTTTTATTTCCCAATGCCTGTTGTCCAACGCAGGAAGCCATTTGAGTAATGTTAAGAATATTTCCTCCGCCTCCAGATTTTATCATGCTGCTCACAGGATTTGTTTTAGGAAATTCTTTTTTTACTATTTCTCCAATTTTTGTTCTTACTTCATTAAGTGTTTGGAGCACTCTTATTTCTCTAGATTCTTCTCTTGTTTTTCCTGGAATAAGTTCCAATGAATCTGTATTATAAGACTCAATTATTTCATGGGCTTTTTTCTGAGCCTTTTCAATAATTTCATCACATACTTTAAGAATATCTTCATTCAAATCCAAATCATTAACTGAGATTGTTATTCCTCTGTCAGATAAATAATTTTTTCCTAAATTGAATGCTTTTTTTATAATTTTGAAAGTTTCTTCCCTTCCTACTACCTTATCAAGGACTTTCACTAATTCCCCATCCTCACTTCCAAAAGCGGTTTTATCTATAATCCCTTTTGTTATTTCTCCTTCTTTTATTGATATTGAATCATTTGAAAAATTAAACTTAGGGAATATTTTTGAGAATATTTCAGTTCCCGAAATAGTTTTTTTTGTGATGTGTGCGTCAATATTTGAATTGAATAATAGTTGATTTGCATAATCTGATGAAAATTCTTCGAGTCCCAAAAGATAATTTCCTGTTATTGCATCGGAGATGCATCCAATAAGACTTGTATTATTTTTTGGAGATATTAGATTTCTTTTTACATCAAGAAGTATCTTTGCCTCGGCTCTTGCTTCTTCATTTTGAGGAGAATGGATATTCATTTCGTCTCCGTCAAAATCCGCATTGTATGGAGCTGCAGCGGCAGGATGCAATCTGAAAGTTCTTCCTGGAAGGACTTTTACAAAGTGTGCCATAAGGCTTCCTCTGTGAAGACTTGGATGTCTGTTGAATAAAACTATGTCACCATCCTGCAAATGTCTTTCAACCTGGTACCCCGCAGAAAGTTCATTTATTATTTCTTCTTTTAAATCAACAGAAATTTTTTTTCTTTTTCCATCAGTTCTTATAACATAATTTGCACCAGGATATTCTTCTCCTTTTTGAATTAATTTTTTGAGTTTTTCAATATTTAAATCATTAACAGTCTCAGCCATAGTAACTACTTTAGCAATTTCATAAGGAATTCCAACTTCATTTATGTCTATGTATGGATCAGGTGAAATTACTGTTCTTCCAGAATAATTAACTCTTTTACCTGCTATATTTTTTCTTATTCTTCCTTCCTTGCCCTTTATTCTTTCTGTAATTGTTTTCAGAGGCTGTCCGCTTCTGTGTCTTGCTGGTGGAATTCTTGTTACTGTATTATCAAAAAATGTTGTGATATGAAATTGCAATAAATCCCATAAATCTTCTATTATAACTTCCGGAGCACCTGCATTGAGATTTTCCCACAATCTCTGGTTGGCTCTTATAATATCAGAAAGTTTGTGAGTTAAATCATCTTCACTTCTTTCACCTGATTCAAGAATTATGCTTGGTCTCACAGTTACAGGAGGAACAAGAAGCGAAGTTAAAACAGCCCATTCAGGTCTGCATGCAAGAGGATTAACAGCAATTTTTTTTAATTCTTCATCAGGAATTTTAACAAGCATTTCCCTTATTTCTGTAGGGAATATTCTTATCTTTCCCTTGTAGAAAGTAGTTGGCTTATCTAATCTTACTCTTTCCTGAATTGCCTGGCAGTGGGGACATTTTTTTGAATCCTTTGCTTTTTTAGCCCTTTGGCTCGGAGTATATTTATCCAGATCTTTATCATGTAACATTAATTTTCCACATTCCTGACAGAAACATCTGAGGCCCATTTCAATTAATGGAACATATTTAAGATGAATTAAGGATCTTGCTAAATCAATGCTTCCAGGATGCCCCAAGCATTCTTTTATTCTTCCCCCACATGTCCTACATCTAACTCCTGGGTCAACTGCACCTAATCTTAAATCCATTAATCCCCCATCAACGGGATAACCATCAATATCATAAAGTTCTGGTGTAACTATTTTTGCACATGAAAGTTTTTTGATTTGGTCAGGACTAAGTAAGCTGAATCTCATTTCCCCTATTTTTTTTCTTATTGGTTTATACATTTTAATTTTTTTCTTCTAATTTATTTTTATTTGGATAACAACATAGAACATTGTCTAAATATTCAATTCCACAAAAATAGGGGCATATTGACACGTTTTTTATTGCACATTTATGTTTATTACTTTTATCTTTTTCATTCCAAGGGCATTTCATTTGTTTCCAATGGGTTTTATCTTGAGAGGTTAAATCAATATCCATATTTGCTCCATCTAATTTTTTTATTTCCATTTTTTTCGTATTTGTTTTTTAATTCAAAAGTTGTGTTTATGTGCAATCCCTGCAACTCCCCTAAGAGAAGTTTGAATGCATATGAAACTTCAACAAGTTCAATTTCCTCACTGTTGCACATTGGACACGAAGTTTTCCCCCTTATATTATCTTCAATTGCAATTGTTCCGCATTTTGTGCATATAGGAAGAACAACTTTATCTGAATCATATCTTTCTTTTAACAATAGTGAAGCACCATGGGCAACAAGAGCTTGCTGTTCCATTTCTCCAAGTCTCAATGCTCCTCCTTTAGACCTTCCTTCAATAGGTTGTCTTGTGAGCAAAGCAATTTTACCTGAAGCTCTTCCATGCATTTTATTTCCAACCATATATTTTAATTTCAAATAATATAAATCTCCAACAAAAATTCTTGATATAATCTTTTTTCCTGTGATTCCATTATACATTGTTTCTTTTCCGTCAAATCTGAATCCCATAGATTCAAGCTGTTCTTCAAGTTCTTTTTTACCTGCTCCTGAAAATGAAGTGCCATCAACAATTTCTCCTTTTAAAGAACCAACTTTTCCTGCAAGCAATTCAAGCAAGTATCCTACAGTCATTCTTGAAGGCAAACCATGGGGATTGAAAATAACATCTGGTTTAATTCCTTTTGAAGTGAACGGAACATCTTCCTCAGGAAGAACCATTCCTATTACTCCTTTCTGTCCGTGTGCAGTTGCAAATTTATCTCCAAGTTCAGGGATTCTTTGATCTCTCGTCTTAACCTGAATAATTTTATTTCCTTCATTATCTTCTGTTACAAAAACCGATTCAACAATACCTTTTTCTTCCTGTCTCATTGCAACACTTGATTCTTTCTTTGTTCTTATAGAAATTTCTCTTGCTTCAGAAAGAAATTTTGGGGGAGACATCTTTCCGATCATAACTTCTCCTTCATTTACTTCTGTTTCAGGAGAGATAATTCCATCGTCTTCTAAAAATCTGTAACTCGATTCCATTCTATAACCCGAAGCATCTTTTTCAGGTATAGCAATTTCGTCTTTTAATTCTCCTGCATAATTCATTTCAATTGCAGAATAAGGCCTGAAATAAAAACTCCTTCCAACTCCTCTGTCAAGACTTCCTTTGTTTAATATTAAAGCATCTTCCATATTATATCCCTCATAACTCATTATTGCAACAACAAGATTTTGCCCAGCAGGGTAAGTATTCAAAGTGTCATAGATAAAACTTCTTACTATTGGCTTTTGAGGATATTGAAGGATACTAACATCTGTATCTAGTCTGCATAAATAATTTGCAGCATACAAACCAAGAGCCTGTTTTTGAGTTTTACTTCCCCTGTTTAATCTTGAACTTTGGTCATGATTTCCATAAGGAACCAAACTTGTAACAGTTCCAAATAATGAAATAGGATCAATTTCAAGATGGGTGTGTTCTTGAGTGAGACTTTCTTCATTCAAGGCTACAAGAGCATTCTCTTCTTCGGCAGCGTCGAGATATTCAATTACTCCATTTTCAACAAGATTACTCCATTTTATCTCTCCCTGTTCTATTTGAACAAGATGTTCGCTTTTCAATTTTGAAATTCCATTTTCAATAATTATTAAAGGTCTCAAAACTCTTCCTGATTCAGTTGATATGTAAACAGTTTTTATTCCTTCATCTTCTCTGAAACTCATCTGTATAGGAAGTTGATTTTCTCTTCTTTTTTCTTTTATTTGTTTTACAAATTTCTTTCCGTCATTAATAATTCCTATAAACATTCCATTGAAGAAGATATCATAATTACCAATTCCTTCTTTGTCAAGTCCAAGGGTTTCTAACTCTTTCATAAATTTATTTTCATCAAGTTCAACACGTGTTGAGACTCTGCTAAGTATTGCAAGATTTTTTCTAAGTCCTATTTCTGTTCCTTCAGGAGTTTCTATAGGGCAGAATCTTCCATAATGAGTTGGATGAAGAGTTCTTGCCATGAAATTTTCCTGATCACCTGGAAGCATGCTTGAAACTCTCTGCAATTGTGAAATTGTTGCAAGATAATTTGTTTTATCAATATTTTGGGTTATACCGCTTCTTTCACCTGTCCACGAACCTGTTGCAATAGCAGATTCAATCCTATGGGAAAATAAAGTTGATTTGGCAAGGACTTTTATAGAAAAAAACTTTTTTCTTTTTGAAGACTTTTGGAGGGAATATTGGATATCTCTTACTAAAATTCCGAGATTAACTCTGAACAAAGTTGCAAGCAAATCACCTGACAATCTTACTCTCTTGTTTGCATAATGATCTTTATCAGTTCTTAATTTGGGATTTTCCTTGGAAATCAAAAATTGCTTTATGAATTTGCAAAGAGTTACTGCTTTTTTTATTCTGTCTTCTTTTTTTTGTCCTATATGGGGAAATAAATAAGAATCAATTCTTTGTTTAACTCTGTCGAGAATTTCTTTTTTTGTTCCTTGTAGGTTTGTTTTTTCAGCAATGAACATCATGGCATCTTCTTTTTCAGCCATACTTGCAAATTCGTACAGATTAACTATAACACTGTCTGTTTCCTTTCCTATATATTTTGAAATGTCTGATTCTTTTGTTAATCCTAAAGCCTTGAGAAGAACAACTGCAGGAATATCCTTAAATCTGCTGAATGAAACATTAAATATTCCTTCTTTGTTTTCAGTAATTGTTACAGGAATTCTGTAAGTTCCTTTTAAAGAAAATAATTTTAATGTAAGATCGCCTTTTTTGTTATTTTCTATAAAAGGCTGGTTTTCTGCAAGGTCTTCTGCCATAATCATAACTCTTTCGTTTCCTTTTATTATGAAATATCCCCCCGGATCCAAGGGGTCATTGTAATTTTCTATTAATTCTTCTTTTGACATTCCAACAGTATTGCATGCTTTGCTTTTTACCATAACAGGAATTCTTCCTATTTCAACAACTTCTGAATCAATCTGCCCTTCTTTTTTAACAGTTAATTCAAGAGTTATAGGAGCAGAATAAGTAAGATTTCTCAATTGGGCTTCTGCAGGAGTAATCAAAGAGGCGCTCCCATCTGCTTCAGTAACTTTTGGTTTTCCAACTTCAATTTTTCCCAGGGTAATTTCAAATTCTTCATTATTTACTGTCTCAGAAATTTCATTGACAATTTCCTGAAGTTTTTTTTCAATAAAATTGTTAAAAGAAATAATATTTGATTCAACAAGTGAGTGTTCCTTCAGATAATTTTTAACTATTATGTGTCCTTGTTTTTCCATTATAAATCCTATATCACAACCCTAAAATACAAATTTATTTTATCATCCTCTACTCTTTCAATTTTTATAATATCTCCGACGATGCAATCTTTTGGCAAGGCAAAATCAGTGATGAGGATTTTTGGAATTTGAGATTTAGACACATTAAATTTGTTTAGCAATTCTTGAGCTTCTTTTTCATTGAGTTTTGTATGTTTAGGTTGTAGAATGTGCATCTTTTTGTGTTTGGCATTTAATCCCCAGCACCAAGGCCACAGGATAAATATTTAACAACTATGTGATAATAAAAGATACCAAAAATTGATTTAAAAACCTTTGCTTTTTTCCCTTGTATAATAGAAAAGTAACCCCGAACTGAAATTAGTAATTTCGTTTGCGATTCCATAAACAAGTTTATGGCCCCGAAGGGATTTGGGCCTCACGTCCGCTCGACCTAACAACTCATTAAATTCGTTGTTAAACCCTGTTCAAATCCAAGAAGTGGCCCCGAAGGGATTTGAACCCTCGACACCTGGATTAAAAGTCCAGTGCTCTAACCAGACTGAGCTACGGAGCCTTGTTGTTTGTTTTGCCCTGTATTATTCAGATGGTTTGTTCGTTAGAACTTTAACCAGACTGAGCTACGGAGCCTTGTTGTTTGTTTTGCCCTGTATTATTCAGATGGTTTGTTCGTTAGAACTTTAACCAGACTGAGCTACGGAGCCTTCTTTGACAACATTTTTATTAGAAAATAGTTTATAAAATTATCTCAAAACAATCTTTAGCCAACAATAGTTTATTTAAATTAGGGTAAGATAAGTTTACTATGGATATTGGGCAATTATGTCTAAAAAAAGAAGAATTGCCTATATTTGGGAATGTTCATAAAATTTTCTTTCAAATTCCAATACATCCCAAACTTTTGGATGAGAACATAAAAATTGATAGAACAATTGCACAAAAAATCTTCCCCCAACTAGCAGAAGAATGGTATGAAGAGTTAAAGAATTATATACCTTCTGGTAGAGAAGAAATGGAGTGGATTAATAATACTTTTTCTAAAAGGAATTCAAAAGATAATTGGGAAGAGAGAGTTTTATTTATGAACAATGGTTTTGTTCAGGGTTTTTCTATAAATAAAGAAAAAGATGGAGCTCTTTACTTTGATAAAAAGGAACTTAACTATAAATCGTATGCACTCACTTTTATTAACTTTTCAGAAGAAAAGTATAAAGAATTTGCACATGAAAAAGAAAAAAGCAATATTTTTGTTTATTCACATCACAACATTGATAGCTTTTCAAAAGCATTATTTTTAAGAAATTGGACTATAAAATATATGAATGAGGTTTTTAGGCAAGTATTTTAATTATAGAATTAATTATAATTATCTTAGTAAAATCACATAATCTATTAGGTAATAATGGTATTGAGCAACTAATAATAAAAAACTATCTAAATAATTAAACTCCCCATAAATCAAATATATTTCACAAGAACTTTTTTAATTTCTCACTAAAATCTTCTTCACTCATTGCACCAATAAAATTTGTTACAACTTTTCCATCTTTTAGCAAAACAAAATTAGGAATTGATGAAATATTAAACTTTTGGGCAATCTCGTGCCCATCTTCAACATTAACTTTTCCTACCTTGAGTTTTTTGTCAAATTTATTAGCAATGTCTTCAACAACAGGCCCCATCATCACGCACGGCATGCACCAGTCTGCATAAAAATCAATTAAAACATTTCCTTCTTTTATAAATTCATTAAATTTCCCGTTAGTTAATTCAGTTACCATTGTTTTTATAGAAAAAAAGGTTTTTTAAAAGTGTTGGTTTTGAAAAGATTTATAATTTTTCTTCTATATATTTAAACCTGGGGACTTTTTCTCCATTAAAATTGACTTCGTCTAAAAAAACATTTTTCTTTCTAACCCAGATAGAGTTATTTCCAAATTCTTTTGAATCATAAAGAGCTTGATAGATAACCACTTCTTCTAAGTTCTCCTCTAATTTTCCTAAATGGAGTAATCTATACAAAGGACCCTTGTAATGCTGATATGTCCCTCCAATAATTAATTTTTCTATTATTATAATTTTTCTTCAATGCCTTTTATTCTTGTTCCTTGTAAATTCTTGTGCATTGTTTCGTCATAATTTTTAATTTGTTGATTAACTTTTTTACACTTAACTCCTTGATAATCCAATTCAGGACAGAATCCAACATAATGACATTTAGGTGAAATAAGACTTGGATAAGGGATATTATCTTTTACAATTTTTGCTTCTTGTTCTGTTATTGATTTCATTTCAGCTTCTGCAGTTCCGCATAATCTCAAAGAAATATATCCTGTTGTTAGATTATACAAATCAAAATTTTTAACATTCATCATTTTAATTCCTCTAGGAATTATTGCAAGAGCTTCGCTTTCTTTCACTCCCGATCTAACCAACCGATTATAAACTGCAACAGAATCTGCAAATGCTGTTTTCCATGTTTTAAAATTCTGTTCATCTTTTTCTACAGAACTAGGAATAGAAACCATAGGCAACCAAAAATCAACATTTTTTTCTTCTAACCATTCATATTCTAATCTTTGACTAGCTCTATTAATAGCATGATAAATTGATTCTGTATCTTGAGAAAGAGTCCTGTGCCTTTTCACTTCTCCCCAAACTCTCCATGGAATATTAGAAGCAACTCTTATATTCATTGTAGTATTAAAATCACCAATAATATCTTCTAGTTCTCCAAGCATATTTTTCCATCCTTTTTTAACTGATTCAGAATTTGAGAACATTTCATTTCTTCTTTTGAAATATTCTCCTAATCTTTTATCCAATTCAGAACTTCTTTTAACATCCGCAGAAATTAATTGAGAAGAATATAATGGATTCTCAAAATGATTCTTTTCTCTTGATTGTAGAATTTCTTCTGCATAATTTTTATTTAATCCTTTAACATCTCTGAATATATTTGGATGAACACACCCTGTTCTAGGCGCTTGCTTTCTTGCTTCATAAATTGTTCCCATTCCATGTTCTTTAACAAAATTTTCTAATTGAGAAATAACTTCTTTTCCTTCTTCTGGCATTGCATCTGGATCTTTTTCAGCAAGTTTTGAGAAGTGAATTAAAGTTTCAAGAGGCATAAACATAAATCCTCCCCCCCTGTGCCCATACTGAACAATTTTAGCTGCTTCTTCTTTCGGAACTCCCCTATCCTGCAAAGTTAAATAAGTTTCAATATTCAATTCAGATCTTTGTAAATACAAATCAGTTAATTCTTTGCCTTTATCTGCAATCATTTTTGGAATAACAATTGCTTCTTTAGTAATTGGAACTCTTCTCCCAGAAGGCATTAATGAACTTCCAAAAACAGCAGTTGTAAATATAGAATCTACAAATTTTGAACTGTCTCCTTCTATAAATCCCCAAAATCCAGGAGTTGTAGCCATTGAAGCATGCCCAGAACCCCCAACCTTTATAAGCATTTTTCTAACTTTATTGCTTATATCAATATCTTCTTTTTTTAAATCAATTAATTCTCTCAATGCCCCTGTATCTTTATAAGTTATGTTTGCTGCACCATAAACAAATTCATCAGGAGTAATTACTCCTCCTTCTTTAAGATGTAATTCAGGACCATAAGAAACAACATCTACTTTTGGGTTTATCACTGTAACCATCTTCTCTGGAAATAATCTTCATTTATAAATAGATATTAAACTTGAAAATACATATTATATATTATACAATCTGTTAGATAAATATTTTCTAATATTCTCTTTATTGTGCATTATATCACAATCACTGCAATCCCAAATCTTGCCTTCATGATTATCAATGTATTTTCCTTTTGGAGAATTTATTTTACATCCACCTTCTTTAACGCTTGTATCATAATTTGGGCAATAGCAAAAAAAGCAATTTAATTCCTCTAAATTATGGCATTTTTTATTTTGTTCATAACAAACGCATTCATCAGGATTAGTTTTCTTTCTCTTTTCGAAATCATAATCTTTAATTAACTGATTAATTCTTTTCTCAATAAATTTCTTTGCTTGTGCATGCATTTTAATTAAAAATAAGATTATATTTCTGATTCAATTATTCATCCACATTTACCTATACTCCAACCACATTCATTGCAGATTGGGTCACTACACCCGCTTTCTTTATGGTGTTTCTTTGAATAGCATTCTGGACATTCAAATTTCTCATCTATATTGTCGTATATCCTATGTTCTGCAATTTTTCCATTGTGATTATTAAATTTCTTCTTTATTCTTTTTATTTTTTCTTCATCTTTTATTTTTGTTAATTCCTTTTTATTAACAACATTTAGTAAATTATTTTTTTCATCATATTTCACTATCCCTCTTGATAAACAATAATGCTCAAATGCCAAGCCAACTCCGTGCGAGGGAGAATTAATTCTTGTAGGCCCGATGCCCTGTATTTTATCACCTGCTACAGATTTCCATTCTTTTATCATATCTGCCCAATCAGGGTCATCAGATTTTAATCTCCCAGTTCTGTCAAGGCCAGATTGTCCAAATTCACTTGATTCTTCTTTTCCCAAGGGTTTGGTATTCTGGAAAAATCTAGCAGGGAGGATATAAATTTGTTTTTTATCATTTTCCCAGAATTCTCCAACTATTGTAAGATGAAAAGTATCATCTCCTCTTTTAATATTATAATATTTTGCATCATGTCCTTCTTTTATTGCCTTTGAACCTAATTCCACATCAATTAAAGTTACTTCTTCTACTTTTTCTTCTAATCCACTCGTTAAGATTTGATGTTCTCTACTTTTATCTCTGTAAATCGTAACTCCTTTGCAACCTAACTTATATGCTAATAAATAAGATTTTTTTACATCTTCTTTTGTTGCTTCAAAAGGAAGATTTATTGTCTTAGAAACAGCATTATCTACATATTCTTGAAAAGCTGCCTGCATCTTTATATGATCTTCTGCAGAAATAATTCCAGAAGTTTTGTATATTCTTAATATTTCAGGGGGAACATTTGATATTTGATCTATTCTTTTTCCTTCTTTTAATTCTCTGAAAATTCTTTCTCTTTCAAATGAATCAATTACAGAATTTTCCAAATCTCTTTTTATTGTAGGGCTTATTATTGGGCTTTTATTTCCATCAGCATCAGTGTGAGTATAAATAACACCAAAAATTGGTTCAATACTGGAAGAAGTGTGCCCTGCTATTTGGCTTATTGTTCCTGTGGGGGCAATTGTTGTTCTTGTTGCATTTCTCATTGGTTCTCCTCCCCCATAAATACTTTCTTTAAATGCAGGGAAGACTCCTCTTTCTTTAGCAATTTCTATAGATTCATCTCTAGAAATATCATTTACAAATTTCATAGTGTCTCTAGCTAATTCTCTTGCTTCTTCAGAATCATAAGCAACTTTCATCCCAATCAATGCATCTGCCCACCCCATTACACCTAAACCTATTTTTCTTGTTTGGTGTACCATCTCAGTAATCTTTTCTAAAGGGAATTTACTCATATCAATAACATTATCTAAGAAATGAGTAGAATGTCTTGTAACTTCTTCTAATCTTTTTTTATCTACTTCCCCATTTTCAATGAAATTTGCTAGATTAATACTGCCTAAATTACAAGCTTCATAAGGTAAAAGAGGTTGTTCACCACAAGGATTTGTAGATTTCATTTTTCCAAGGTGGGGTGTTGGATTATATTTATCTATCTTGTCTATAAAGATTACTCCTGGTTCTCCAAGTTTCCAAGCACTATCAACAATATAATTAAAAACCTCAGTTGCTTTCAATTGCAATTCTTCTTTTTCATTAAATCGTGCAGGTAACCCGGCAATATTTTCTATAGGTTTTCCTTCTTCATCAATTTTAAAGTTAACATCTTTAATACTTATCTTGTTAAGATTTACAGCAGTCATTATTTTCTCCAAATCTTTTTTTGTAACAGGATTTCTTTCTCCTTTTTTAGGATTATATAATGTATACCAGCTATCATTCTCAACATGTTTCATAAAATCATCAGTAATTGATACAGAAAGATTAAAATTAGCACAGTTGCCTTCAATAGTTTTTTCATTTATGAATTGTATTACATCAGCGTGGTCAACCCTCATCATTCCCATATTTGCTCCTCTTCTTGTTCCTCCTTGATTTACAGCATGGGTTGTAGCATCATATGCGCCTAGAAATCTTACAGGTCCAGAAGAAAGACCATAAGTTGAGGATACAATATCATTAGCCATTCTTAAATCACTCCAATCAAAACCAGTTCCTCCTCCGCTTTTGTGAACCATTCCAGCATCCTTTTGAGTTCCCAAAATACTATCCATATCATCTTCAATAGGCAATACAAAGCAAGCAGATAATTGTTGAAGCTTTCCACCAGCATTCATTATTGTTGGAGAATTAGGCATAAAATCCATAGAAGTCA
>CAZOAN010000009.1:0-19326 GCA_964577855.1 Candidatus Woesearchaeota archaeon
TCTGAACTATCGGGGCTAGATGTCCTTCTAAAATAATAAGTAGTGAAGCTTAAAAAGATTATCTTATTATAAATATAAAGGTGAAAATGGTGAAAAAAATTCTGGTGTTCAATGTTGGAAGTTCAAGCATAAAATACAACTTGTTTGAAAATTCAAATCTTATCCAATCAGGGAATTATGAAAAATTAAAAACAAAAGAAAACTACAAAAAGGCTGTGCAAAATATTTTTAAGAAATTTGAAAATCAAAAAATTGATGTAATTGCCCACCGAGTAGTTCATGGAGGAGATTTAAAAAAAACTTCAAAAATAACAAAAGAATTAAAAGAAAAAATAATGAAATTTTCTGAATTTGCTCCTTTACACAACCCAAAACAATTGATGGTTATTGAATTATGTGAAAAATATGAAAAACCCCAATATGCTGTTTTTGATACAATGTTTTTTTCAGATATCCCAAACATTGCAAAAATATATTCAATACCAAAAAATATAACAAAAAAATACAGAATAAGACGCTATGGCTTTCACGGACTATCTCATGAATCTGTATCAAAAAATTTGAAAGGAAAGACAATAGTTTGTCATCTCGGTTCAGGTTCAAGTATTTCCGCAATAAAAGATGGAAAAGCCATAGATACGAGCATGGGATTAACACCCTTAGAAGGAATTATGATGGGAACGCGTTCAGGAAGCATAGACCCCGGAATAATTTTCTTCCTTACTAAAAAAGGGTACAATGCAGAGGATATTTTAACAAACAGATCAGGATTAAAAGGAATAAGTGGATTTAATGATTTTAGAGACATACTTTCAAAGATGAATAAAAATAAAGATTGCAAGCTGGCTTATGATTTATTTGTATATGAAATAGCAAAAGCTATAGGCTCTTATATTGCTGCATTAGATGGATTAAACAATCTGGTTTTCACAGCAAAAATTGGAGAAAATGTTCCAAAATTAAGAGAAGAGGTATGTAAACATTTTCAATTTATGGACTTATACATTGACAAAGAAAAAAATAAATTAAATTCAAATTTAATATCATCAAAAAATTCAAAAGTAAAGGTTTTTGTTAAGAAAACAGAAGAAGAAAGAATTATAATAAATGAAGTTTTAAAAATTTTAAAATGAAAATACCAGTAGAAATTTCAGCAAGGCACATGCATCTATCAAAAACAGATTTTGAAAAATTATATGGGAAAGAAAAAAATTTAATATTCATAAAAAAGTTATCCCAACCTGGAGAATTTGCATCAAAAGAGACAATTACTCTTGTAAAGGGGAATAATAAAATAGAAAACGTAAGGATTTTAGGCCCACTCAGAAAAAAATCCCAGGTTGAATTATCTCTGACTGATGCTTATAAATTAAAGTTAAATCCTCTTCCAAGTATAAAAGTTTCTGGAGACCTAACTAATACAACTAAAATAAATGCAAAAGGACCTAGAGGAAATATAAAATTACCAGTAATGATAGCTCAAAGACATTTGCATTGTACTGAAAAACAGGCAAAGAAATTAAAATTAAAAAATAATCAAAAAGTTTCTATAAAAATAAATGGGGAAAGAGAAACAACATTCCACAATATAATTGTGAGAATATCAAACAATTATGATTTATCATTGCATCTCGACACAGATGAAGCAAATTCTGCAGGAATAAAAGGAAAAACATTTGGAAAGATTGTAAAATGAATAGTAATTCAAAAAATATAGGAAGAATTATAAAAATTCTTTCAAAAGTCTATTCTTCAAATGAAAAAACAACTCTCAACAGGATGAGGAAAAAGCCAAACGCCTTCAAAATTTTAATATCCTGCCTTTTATCATTAAGAACACAAGACAAAAGTACAGAAAAAGCTTCAAGACAACTTTTTGAAGTTGCAATAACACCAAAAGAAATTACAAAACTCCCAATCAAAAAACTAGAAAAATTAATATTCTCATCTGGACATTATAAAAAGAAAGCCCGTGTTCTCCAATCTGTTTCAAATGAATTAATAAAAAGATTTAATTCAAAAGTACCATCAACAAAAGAAGAACTTCTTTCCATAAAAGGAATAGGCCCAAAAACAGCAAATATAGTTCTTGCATTCGCATATGGACAAAATGTTCTCCCAATTGATACCCATTGCCATAGAATCCCAAACAGACTCGGATGGGTAAAAACAAAAACCCCTGAACAAACAGAAAAAACACTTGAAAAAGTTCTCCCAAAAAAATATTGGAAAGAATTTAATGCAATTTTTGTTCAATTCGGACAAACAATCTGCCAGCCCATTTCACCTTGGTGCTCTAAGTGTCTTATAAGCAAATATTGCCCAAAAATTAATGTAAACAAATCAAGATAAATATTTTAAAAATAGAAACCAAAGCTTTTTAAACAAAATTTTCTATTTCCTAACTATGAAACGTTCAAGTCGAAGATGGAAAAAAGACGGCCAAATGCGCTGGAAATGGCAACGTAAAAGGTTGAAAAAAGAAAAACGCAAACGTAAACTTAAACGTGGATAGTTCTTTTAATTAATATACTTTTGAAGACAATTATCATTAAAAAGTTGAATGTTGGTGGAGTTTCATGGTAAGAAGAGACTCTGTTGATTCAGATGTATTAAAAGTGGAGACTTTAATCAGAAGCTATATCAACTATACGAATTCTAATGCAGGAATTGAATTAAAGAATATGGATATAAGTGGAAATCTCCTTGTAGATGTTCTGGATAATCTTGGTTTAGAGAAAGATAAAGAAATGGAAGAATATAGAAGAGCAAAATATGATTATGATGAAAAAGTTGGAGAGTATACAAAACTAGAAGAAAAATATAAGGAATTAGAGGAAAATCGCAATAAATTTGTAGATTCTCTTGAATTACTTCTAAAAAATCCCCTTATACAAAGCATAGAAAAAATAAAAGAATTGCTCAAAGAAACCGAGCAGAAATAATTCTCTCATTTTACCACAATAACCTTTATTAACCAATATGATTTTTTCAGCTAATGGTAAGCTCTATTTGGACAGAAAAATACAGGCCTTCCAGATTCTTTGAACTTGTTGGGCAAGATGATATTGTAAAGAGGGTAGAGGGACTGACAAATTCTATGAATATTCCACACTTGCTCTTTGCAGGCCCGGCAGGAACAGGAAAGTCAAGCTTGGCTCTTATAATAGTAAAGGAACTTTATGGAGGAAACTGGCGTGAAAATTACCTTGAATTAAATGCCTCTGATGAAAGAGGAATAAATATAGTTAGAGAAAAGGTTAAAAATTTTGCAAGAACCAAATCCATTGGGAATGTTCCCTTTAAGATAATCTTTCTTGATGAAGCAGATGCATTAACACCTGAAGCTCAGCAGGCACTTAGAAGAACCATGGAAAACTATTCTTCAACTTGTAGATTTATTTTATCCTGCAATTATTCAAGCAAAGTAATTGATCCAATTCAATCTCGTTGTGGAATTTTCAGATTTAAGCTTCTTGAGAAAAAAGATATTGAGAAATACCTTATGGAAATAGCAAAAAGAGAAAATCTAACTGTGAAGCCAGAATCAATTGAAGTAATTTATGAAGGAAGTGAAGGAGATTGCAGAAGAGCTACAAATCTGCTTCAGGCAACAGCTTCAATTTCACCAAACATAACCCCTGAATTAGTTTCAACAATTATTTCAAATGCCAAACCAAAAGATATCAAAGTCGTATTGGATTATGCTCTTGCAGGAGATTTTCAAAGAGCACGAGAAAAACTTCTTGATATTATGCTTAAAGAATCTATTTCCGGACAAGATGTTATAAAGGCTATTCAAAAAGAAATATGGAATTTACCTGTTGAACCAGAATTGAAAGTTAGACTTACTGAAAAAACAGGAGAATCAGAATTCAGAATTGTTGAAGGTTCTGACCCGTTCATACAGCTTCAAGCTCTTCTTGCAAGTTTTGTCCTTGCTGGTTTGGGTAAGGAATGATAATCAGCAAGGTTCTCGCACCCCCTGGGTGGCTTGCAGGTTTGGGTAAGGAGTAAAATGAATTCAGAAAATAACATAGAAGTAGAAATCCGTGCATTCATATCAAAAGAAAAATATGAAGAACTTTTGGAATTCTTTAATCAAAATGCAACATTTGTAAAAGAAGATTCTCAGGAAACCCATTATTTTGATTGTGAACGAGATTTGAGGATTCAAAAAAACAATAAAGGTTCAAAAATCTGGCTTAAAAAAGGAAAAATGCACGATGATGTAAGGGAAGAGATAGAAATTTTTACTCAAGAGGATAATTTTGAAAATTTAGAAAAATTATTCAATTCTTTGGGGCACAATGTTGAAATAAAATGGCTGAGAAAAAGAAATCAATTTGAGTGGGATGGAATAAAAGTCTGTATTGATTATACAAAAGGGTATGGATATATAATTGAACTGGAAAAATTATGCTCAGAAAAAGACAAGGAAAAAGCTCTTGAAGAATTGAAAAATAAACTAAATGAATTAAAAATTCCTTTAACACCAAGAGAAGAATTTGAAGAGAGATATGAATATTACAAGCAAAACTGGAGGAGATTGATAGCATGAGCCCATGGGTTGAAAGATACAGGCCAAAAACTTTTGCTGAAATAAAAGGGCAAAATGAAGTTATTGAAAAAGTTAGGAAATTTCTTGAAGATTTCAGCCCCAATAATAAAAAAAAGGCAATAATTCTTCACGGCCCCCCTGGAACAGGTAAAACAACAATAGTTCATGTAACCGGAAGAGAGACAAATTCTGAGGTTTTTGAACTGAATGCTTCTGATTTAAGAAACAAAAAAAGACTTGAAGAAATATTAAAGCCGGCAATGGAGCAAAAATCCCTTATTTATCAAAGAAAAATAATTTTAGTTGATGAAGCTGACGGAATTTCTACAGTTGACAGGGGAGGACTCACAGAACTTATTGAATTAATTGAATTTTCAAACTATCCTGTGATAATAACTGCCAATGATATTTGGGATAAAAAATTGAGTCCATTAAGAAAAAAGGCAGAATTAATTCAATTAAAAGAAATAGATTACAGGACAATTAAGGAAGTATTAGTAAGCATATTGAGAAAGGAAAAAAACTTCATTGCTGATGAAATTCTTACAAGAATTGCAGTAAAGTCTAAGGGGGATTTAAGGGCTGCAATAAATGATTTGCAAACAATTTCAAAACTTAAAGACCCCTCTGGAATAGATTTTGATGAAAGAAACAAGGAAGTGGATATTTTTAATGCTTTAAAGATTATTTTTAAAGAAAAAGCTACAGAAAATACATTAAAAATATTTGATTCTGTAAAAATCCCCCTTGATGAGATAATCTTATGGGTTGAAGAAAACATCCCTGCTGAATACAAGGGAAAAGAATTGGCACGTGCATACGATTTACTCAGCAAAGCAGATATATTTAAAGGAAGAATTTACAAACAACAATACTGGAGATTTTTAGTTTACGAAAATATCTTTCTTAGTTATGGTATTTCTGCATCCAAAAAACAAATTAAAACAGGTTTTACAACTTACAAAAGGCCTACAAGAATATTAAAAATATGGATGAACAACCAAAGAACAGCTAAAATGAAATCAATTGCTGGAAAATATGCTCAATATTCTCATCTCGGACAAAAAAGAGCAATGAGGGAATTTCCTATAATAAAACAAATAATAAATTCAAATTCTGAAATATCAAAAGAATTAAAACTTAATGAAGAAGAATTGGAATATTTGAAAAATTAAAAATTAATATTTTTATCCACACTGGGCAGCAGTTGTGCTTCCAGAAGTGGTTGTCCATCCCCACATAGGAACATAACTCTCAGTTAATAATTGTTCACCACATTCTTCAGGAACACTTCCATCACTAAAAGCTTGGCAAACAACATCTAAATAAGACGCGGGATCTCTTGCGCTACTTACTTGAACCCCATTTATTATAAGAGTTGGACTTCCACCAATTTTATATTTCTCATTCAATGTTTTATCTACATTAAAAAGGGGATAATTTCCACTCAACCATTTAGTTTTATCATTCTTATTTTCCGAAACCTGGAATTCCTTATCTGCTTTTGAAACACACAAATTCAGCTTAGTTTTGTCAATTCCTGCACTAGTTAGACAAGTTGCACTGTCTCCCTCGTCTAAGAAGCATTTCAAATAAGGATTTAACTTACTTTCCTGCTCTTTCTGTATGCAATATTCTCTTAAGTTTTCTTCAACTTCTCCCGAAGTAGGATGCATAACATAATACACAAATCTTAGATTAAAATCAATTTTATCTCCTAATAGTTCAACAACTGGCAAGATTCCCTTCTCTGCTTGAGTTCCATATGGGCAATAACTCATTACAAATAATTCCACAATAGGCTTACCTGACTTTGGAATTTCCTGGGTTTGGGTGTTTGTATTAGAAGTAGAAGAGGTTTGTTTAGAAAGTATTGAAACTAAATCACCGCCCTGCTCAATCCAGTTACCATCTTTAGTAAAGTACAAAGGAACCAATTTACCATTGATATCTATATTAATCTGATAAATTCCACTTACACTTTCAACAGAATCTAAAGTCCCAGAAACTTGAAGTTGGTTAGTAACAAAATCCACAGCTAACTCTCCAATATTAGCAGATGAAATTGCTTTCCCAGTTATTCCAAAAAAACTTCCAACCAAAATTATAACAACAAGGATTCCTAAAACAAATGTAGAGACAATCCATGGATTTTCCCTCATATGCTCTAATCTCTTTTTTTTGTGAACATGCTCTGAATCTCCATGTTTAATTTCGTCCATCTGAAAACCATGAAATAATCATTTAAAAATATTGTGGTTTTAAAATTCATTTTAATGCAGAAAAAACTTCTTCAAAAAATAAAAACAAACAATTAAAAATGTTATTGAGTTTTATTAAGGATGATGTATAATGGAGGAGCCTTACAATGCCTTATGATATAATAACAGGAAGAAATTCTTCTGATAAAAAAGACTTTGTGGGCAGAGGATTATCTTATATTGGAAAAGGATATGTAAAAATGGGGCAATATACTTCCCTAAGCAATAAAATTTTCATGGATGTAATAAGAAGCCATGTAATTTTGGTGGCGGGAAAGAGGGGGTCTGGAAAATCCTACACTCTTGGAGTTATTGCAGAAGAATTATCAACTCTACCAAAAGAAGTTTCTCAAAATATAGCTTCTCTTATTTTTGATACAATGGGAATTTACTGGACTATGAAATATCCAAATGAAAAGGATAAAGAATTACTTCAGGAATGGGGTTTGAAGCCGAAAAATCTAAAAGTAAAAGTTTTTGTCCCATATGGATTTTATGATGATTATCTCAAAAGAGGAATTCCAGTAGATGAAAAGTTTGCACTTGATATATGTGAAATGAATGCTGAAGATTGGATTATTACTTTTGGTTTGGACATAATAAATCCTGTTGCAGTTCTTATTGAGAGAACTATTACAAGACTGAAAGAAAAAAAAAGTTTTGAGATGGAAGATATAATAAAGGAAATAGAAAAAGATGAAAAAACAGATAGAGAAATAAAGAATGCAGGTGTTGGATTATTTGAAGCTGCAAATACTTGGGGAATTTTCTCAAAAAAAGGTATTTCTCCGACAAAAACAACCCATCTTGTAAATGCGGGGATGACAACTGTTCTTGATTTGAGTATATATAATTCAGTGGGAAGTTTTAATGTAAGGGCATTGGTTATAAGTTTGATTTCAAGAAAATTATTCAATCAGAGAATGGCAGCAAGAAAAAAAGAAGAAATAGAATCAATTTCAAAAGGGCTTGATTTATCTTCTTACTCTGAGAAAAAAGAAACCCCTCTTATATGGATTTTCATAGATGAAGCCCACGAATTTCTGCCTCTTGAAGGAAAAACAATTGCAAGCGATGCATTAATACAATTATTAAGAGAGGGAAGACAACCGGGTATATCTCTAGTCCTTGCAACACAACAACCAGGGCAGATTCACAGAGATGTTATGACCCAATCAGACATTGTCATTTCACACAGAGTTACATCTGCTCCAGATTTGGAGGCATTAAATAAAATAATGCAAAGCTATCTTCTTGAAAGCATAAAGAGGTATATGGATGATTTGCCCTCCTTGAGAGGCTCTGCTATTATCCTTGATGACAATTCTGAAAGAATTTACCCTATGCGTGTAAGACCCCGATTTACCTGGCACGGGGGGGAAGCACCTACAGCTATAAAGGCCGAAAAAAGACTATAGAAATACTTTTAAATTCAATAAAATAGGTAGAAATATGGAAAAATGTCCAGAATATGTTTTAGGAAATGCAAGAGAAGAATTTTTTCTCAAAAACAAAGTAGTTCTTTGCAATGCAAAGGTTTGTCATTATAATAAAGAATTTGTGACAACTTTTGAAGAAGAAAGAATGACTTTTTGCACATCCAAGGGGTTACTTAAAAAGGTTGAACTTGATAATCCTGACAAAAATAAAAAATCAAACAAATCTCCAGTCTTACCAGAAGCCAATCCCCATATGGGGGATATTTCTAAAATAAGATACCTCCAATTCACAACACCTGAAAATCAACTCTAACTCTCATTTTATAAAAACTATTCATATTGAATATAGTGCTTATAAAATTCTAAAATCTATTCTAACACGAATTTTATAAGGGGCAGTCTCTCCAGCCGATTTAACTTTTAATATCTTAATTTTCTTTTTGAATTTCTTGGCCTGTTCTTTTACCTTATTAACAATTAAATTCATCTCATCAGTTTTGCAAAAATCATAATAATATATTTTTGTTCCTTTTTTGCTTAACATAAATGCCTGTTCAAGAAAACTATCCTTAAGATTCGGGCGGGGCATGACAATAAAATCAAATTTCTTTTTTAGTCTCATTAACTTGGGGGCAACTTTTTTTATATCTCCTTGAACAAATTCAATTTTATTTTTGACTCCGTTTATTTCAGCATTCAATTCAGCGTACTTGTTTGCTTCTCTGTTTATTTCATTGGAATAAATCTTTTTTGGCTTTGAATTTTTAGCTATGACTATTGAAAAAGGTGCAATTCCGGCAAACATAACCAAAACTTCTGAATTCTTCTTTATAAAAGAAGCAATCTCTTTTCTTTCATTACTCAATCTTGGAGAGAAATAGGTTGTATCGATATTAAACCTAAAAGAGCAGTTATTTTCTTTGTATAAAACTTCTTTATTCTTTTCACCAGCCAGATGTTTTGTCTGCATCTTTCTCAATCTTCCTGAAAATTTGCCTGATTTCTCCAATACAGTTTTAATGAATTTATTTTTGTTCAATATTTCAAGTGCAAATTTTTTCTTTTCTGAATTTTTTGTTCCACGGGAGAAATTAACAACTGCTATATTTCCAAGTATATTAAAAGAACGATGATTTGAATTTGTCATACCCAATTAAATGTAAAAAAGATTTTAAATGTTCCTAAATAATTAGCTGTAACAGTTACCCATTATATTTCAATATTAAATTAAGCTGAGGGTTATAATAAATTATATGATTTTACCAAGATAATTAAAAATAAATTTATAAACACATAATTCTTATATTGTAAACATGGTATTGAATGACTTCCTTTATGCAATAGACCCAAATACAATGGTTCTTGGATTGCTGTTCATAATTTTTTATGTTTTTATTAACTTCTCACTCTCAAAAATATTCAGACGGGAGAGAGCCTCATCAGCAATTATATCTCTTTGTGTTTCTCTACTTGCAGTTTATGGAATAAATAGATTAAATTGGGATTTAAGTAACATTGTATTTAATTTAGGAATCTCTGAAAATATATTATATACTGTTGTTCCGTGGATTATTCTTGGACTTGCAGTTTTGGCTTCATTTGTAAAAGATCCAACAACCGGGAGAAGAAGATTTAGGTTATATAGATTATTTATGATATTAGGAGCTTTCCTTATATTGATAAGTTTCTTTGCTTACGAAAAAGGAATTGTTATGATAATTGGAATAGCTTTAATTTTAATTGGATTATTTCTTTTGTGGAGAAGTAAAAAAAAAGGTCCGCCATCCACGCCAGGCGGCGCAAACGGTAGTGCTGCTTTGATTGATGCTGCAAAAAAATTTAGAAACTGGGCAAAAAGTCAATCAAATCCAAAATTTGTCGGGGGTTGGACAAATTTCATAAATTATCTCAAAAGAGGGGGCTGGGGCGGAAGTGAAGCAGAAATATGCCAGAGATTAAGAATAAGCCAGAATGATTTTGTAAGAATCTTTAATAGATACGGAAAAGTGTGAAAATAAATTAATTATTCAAACAATCTAATTTTATTTAAATAAGTTAGCTATTCCTTTTCCAACAGCTTTTATATCAGTAAAAACATCTTCTTTAGGCTTATTATATAATTCCTTTAAATCAGAGCCCAAACTTGCTGCCATAGATAAATTAAATGGAAAGTCTTTCAATCCATGATAATCTGATTGAGCAAATTCCACAAGATTCTTAAAAGTTAAAAATGAAAAATAGGCTGCACCTCCAACTTTGGTTAATCTATAAACTAGATTATCTTTTATAATACCAGAATTTTCTGCAACAACATCCACTAATCCAAAACCAAGAGCGGCATAAGGGTGTCCTACATTTAATCCATCTTTAGCCAGATTACCCAAAGGTCTCGCCAAGTAATTTGCACTGTATACTATTGCTTTTTTCATTCTACTTTTTTTAATATTCATACTTTTTGAGGAATTAAATTATTTATAAATCTTTCTATTTGTTACCATTTATAAAAAGTAACATAAATTATCTTATCTATTCAGAACCACTTTCCAAGATTTTTCTGCTGGCTTTTCTGTTTTATCTCTCTAAGTTTGTCTATCTGCTTCTGAACTCTTTCTTCAGAAAAATCATGCCTTCTTACAAGAATTTCTTTTATTTTATCTTCATCAAATTGCTCAAATTCAAATGCTTCATTTGAAACTTCAGGCTTGTGAAATAAGGCAAAAATCTCCTGCCAATTAAATCTCTCTTCTTCAGGTAAGCTTAAAATTTGCTCCCTAACACTTTTGAATATTTCATAAGGATATTTGTATCTTTTGACAAGCTCTAGGGCTTTCTTCTGCCCTATTCCCGGAATACCTTTTGGATTATAATCAGTTCCAACAAGAATTCCAAGACAAATAAGCTGCTCAAGGTTTATTTCAAGAAAATTAAATACTTTTTCAAGTTCAATAATTTCTGGTTTAATCTCAATGTATCCGTTGTAAGTTTTTCTCTTTCTTGAGACAGTTAAATTCCTTATTAATCTTGAAGCTCCAAAAAGAAGAGTATCATAATCCTGACTAACAGCAGCATAAATTTTTGTGTTTGCCCTTGTCATGTGCGCTGCTTGTGCCTCTCCCTCTGAAGGCGCCTGCACTATTGGAATCCCCATTGCTACCAAAAGTTCTTTACTCTCTGCAACCATTTCATCATCCAATCTCAATAATTGAGAGCTATATCTTTTCATACCCATTACATCAACTTCTTCTCTCGCAGTTTCATATCTTTCTTTAGCTATATCACGGGCATCTTGTCTTTTCTTGTAAGTTTTTGCTTTTAATTCAGGAGCTCTTCCATCAAAAACATAAACAAGTCGGATTCCTTCATTCAATAAATTAATATTTCTATAAAATATTCCAGAGAGATGACTCGTTATTCTCTTTTTGCTGTCCATTAGGGGGGTTCCATCTGGCTGCCTTATTGTAGACAAAAATTGATATAATGCATTAAAAGCATCAACACACAATATTTTATCTTGGAGTTCTGAAATCTCAATTTCCCTCCTTGGTATTATATCTCTAATATTAAGTCCCATTTTGTCCAAAATCAGAAGTGGAAGAAATATAAATAATTATCTAAAGCAAATTAAAGTCTTTCTTCAAAGAAATATAAATATTCCTTTTTTGAGGACCATCTATTTTTGAGAAGTCTTTAATCGGAATACCATAACCATTCTTTATTATATACCCTGTTTTTACTATTCTTTTAAGAATCCTTTCAAACACCCTCCCATTACCAAAATTTACAAGGTCTGGATGGGTTTCTTTTAAAATTTCAAGAGTCTTTTCAAGAGGATTTGCTTTCCCCTCTTCCTTATTTATTAATTTAGGCACATTTTCAATAGAACCATACTTCCTTATGAGATAATCTGCTTTAGCATGTCCTATTGCTAGATTATCTGCTTCTGAATTACACTCGTCTTTTTCCATATATTCACTACTATATAATGATATATAAATCTTTTGATTTTATATTCCCAAGTTTTAAATAATTCTCCTAATTAGACTATTTATGAAAACAACATTTATTCCCCTAGATTATGATTATTTTGACTGGGAAGGAAAAAACTATGCAAAAATCATAGGTAGAGATGAGAAAGGAAAAAGGATTTGTGTTATTGATTCCTGCCCGGTCTATATGTGGGCTATTTTAAAAGAAGGTGTAAGTCAAAACAAG
Source organism: Candidatus Woesearchaeota archaeon (assembly GCA_964577855.1). Lineage (GTDB taxonomy): Archaea > Nanobdellota > Nanobdellia > Pacearchaeales > GW2011-AR1 > MWBV01. The sequence continues at coordinate 12,474 of CAZOAN010000009.1, forward strand.
ATAGATAATCTTATTAAAAAAATAAAAGAAATAAAGCTTGATTTAAAGGGACGCCAGACAAAAGTTGAAGGGGTGGAATTGCATAATAAAAATTTCCTTGATAAAGAAGTAAAAGCCCTAAAAATTTTCGCAACGAATTATAAAGACTTGCATGATATTGCAGATAAAATTGTTTTTCCTGAAATTGAAAAAAGAAGGGGATATGATTTAAGTTTTGTAACCCATTATATAATTGAGAAAAAGATAAATCCTTTAAGATGGTATGAAATTGAGGGAGAAATTCTTGATAATTCCAATGATTACGGAGGAATAGGCCCCGCAATAGATGCAGATTTATGCATAAAACTAGAACATTCAAAAAAAATAGAAGATAAAAAATTCATGCCAAAAGTCTTAGCATATGATATTGAAACAGATGATATACAAATAGGAAAAGGGGAGATATTAATGGTATCTTTAGCTTCTGATAAAATAAAAAAAGTAATAACTTGGAAAAAATTATCCAATGAAAATAATAAACCTCCCTATGTTGAATATGTGAAAGATGAAGGAGAATTGCTTGAAAAATTTACAGAAGAAGTTAGGAAAATTTCCCCTGATTTTTTAGTTGGATATTACTCAGATGGATTTGATTTGCCCTATATGAAAGCAAGGGCAGAAAAATATCATATAAAATTAAATCTTGGACTGGACAATAGTCAGCCAAAATTCTCAAGAGGGATAAATCTTACAGCCAGGATAAACGGAATTGTTCATATAGATATTTTAAAATTCATAAGAACAGCCTACGCCCAGTATATGAAATCAGAAACTCTTTCACTGAATGAGGTTGCAAAAGAATTTTTAGGGGACACAAAGAAAGATTTCAAAATAAAACATTCTTCTGCATTAAATCAAAAAGATTGGAAAGAGTACTATGAATATAATTTGCATGATTCCTTTTTAACATACCAATTATTTGAAAAATTCTGGCCGGATTTAATGGAATTTACAAGAATAACCCAGGAGCCCCTTTTTGAATTATCAAGAGCAGGACTTTCAAAATATGTTGAATCTTACATATTGCATAACTTGGAAAGGTTCAATGAAATTCCAGAAAAAAGGCCTTACAATCCTGAGATATCAGAAAGAAGAAATATTGAAAGTGTTGAGGGAGCATTTGTTTTGGAGCCAAAACCAGGATTGTATGAAGATGTTGTAATATTTGACTTCACATCAATGCATACAAGCATAATAATCTCTGAAAATATATCTAAAGGAACTTTGCTGGAAAAAAAGGAAAAAGATTCTTATGAATCTCCTGAGATAGACTTTCAGGGCAAAAAAACAAGGTTTTACTTTTCAAAAAAACAAGGATTTCTTCCTGAATTACTAAAGGAAATATATGAAAAAAGAAAACACTTCAAAGCAGAGCACAAAAAGAACCCAAATATTATAACAAGGGCTAGGAGTAATGCCTTCAAAGTTCTTTCAGCTTCAGTTCATGGATACATTGGATTTTTTGGAGCCAGATATTATTCTCTGGAATCTTCTGCATCTATCTTAGCATTTGTAAGGAGATTCAACAAAGAAACAATAAAAAAAGTAGAGGAAGCTGGTTATGAAGTAATCTATGCAGACACAGACAGTGTGGCTCTTTTAAAAGGGGAAAAAACAGAAAATCAAGTAAAAGATTTTTTAACAAAATTAAATTCAGAATTGCCTGGAGTTATGGAGCTTGAATTAGAGGGATTTTTCAAAAGAGGAATATGGGTTACAAAAAGAATGGGACTTACTGGAGCAAAGAAAAAATATGCTTTAATAGATGCAAAAGGAAATCTTAAAATAAGGGGTTTTGAAACAGTAAGAAGAGACTGGTGTGCTTTAGCAAGAGAAATGCAGAACAACATAATAAAACTAATTCTCAAGGAGGGAAATGAGAAAAAAGCACTTATTTATGTTAAAGAAATTGTAAATAAATTAAAGGACAGGAAGATACCCAAAGAGAAATTAATAATAAGAACCCAGCTTAAAAAATCTCTTTCAGAATATAAGGCAATCTCACCCCACGTGATTGCTGCCAGAAAAATGCGTGAATTGGAAATTCCCTTAAGCGAAGGAAATTTAATTGAATATTACATTGCTGAGACGAAAGGAAGAGAATCAAAATTAGTAAGAGAGAAAGTAAAACTTCCACAAGAAAAAGGAGAATACAATCTTAAATATTATCTCGAAAGACAAATTCTGCCTGCTGTTGAAAATATTTTTCAAATATTTGGTATAAATACCAAAGAGATTATTGATGAAAAGAAACAGACAAAATTGAGTGATTTCTGAAAGCAGAGAATTTAAAAAGCGTTTAAAATGTGAGTTTATTGAGGATATACTAAAATGGACAAAGAAATAATAACCAAATTAAGAAAAAAGCTAGGATATGAAGATTATCATTTAGTGGGACCAGATAGATTAAGGGAAGTCTATTATGGAGATTATTCAAAGATAATTGGAGTATCTTCTAATAAGTTCTGTATAACAAATATGGAACATCCTTTAGTCGGAACATATGGTTTAGGGCCATGCATAGCAATAGCCGGATTGGACAAGAAAACAAAAACAGCATTTTTATCACACAATGTTGCAATAAAAAAATTGGAATTATTAAATGATATTTTATTTGAAATGCTAAGAAAAAAGGGAATTAAAGAAAAAGATTTGGAATTTTATTTGGTTGGAGGCAATGAAGAATATGAGGAACATGCACAAAAAGTTGAAGAATATCTAAAAGAAAGAATAGAAAGCCCAAAAATTGTTTATAGAGATTTAATAGAAAAAAATGATCCAAGAAAGATGGGAAAATCACTTATTCTTGACTCCAGAAATGGAGAGATATTTTGCCATAATGGAATTAGTCTTTTTAGGGAAAATAATTAAACTAATTTTTACATAATAATCCTATGAGAAGCCTTCTTAAAAAAAGCTGGATTATTTTAGGTGTAGCAATATTAGCATGGACTATATTTTGGTTTGTAAAAGTAAGAATATTAAATCATTATGAACTTGTAATAAATGTAGCGCTCTTAATAATTGGATATTGTTTGCTGATAAATTATGCTCTAATAACTGTTGTTTATTGGGCAGTTAAAAGGTTAAAGAAAAAATGGAAGATAAAAGAATAATTCTTGCAGGAAAAATAGCGCAGGATGTAAAAAAATATATTAGGCCTCTTATAAAAAAAGGAGTTCCATTATTGGAAATTGCTGAAAAAATTGAATCAAAAATTTATGAGCTTAAAGGAAAGCCTGCATTTCCAACAAATCTTTCAATAAATGAAATAGCTGCGCATTGCACTCCCTCTTATGATGATAAAACTCTCGCCTGTGGCTTAATTAAAGTTGATTTTGGAATCCATATAGACGGATGGATATCAGACACTGCTTTTTCAGTTGATTTGGAAAATTCAGAGGAAAACAAAAAATTAATTGAGGCTTCTGAAAAAGCTCTTGAAGAAGCAGAAAAAACAATTAAAAAATATGTTGCAACAAGTGAAATAGGAAAAGCAATTCAAAAAAAAATAGAATCTTATGGTTTTTCTCCAATAATAAATTTATCCGGGCACCAAATACAACAATATAATCTTCACGCCGGATTAACCATTCCCAATATAGATGACAAAAGAAGCACAATAATAAATGCTGGTTTATATGCAATTGAACCTTTTGCAACAAACGGCTCTGGAAAGGTTAAAGACGGAAAACCATCTGGAATTTATTCTTTAATAGAATACAAAAATGTAAGAGACTCTTCAGCAAGAAATATTTTGGAATATATTGCAGAAGAATACAAGGAACTGCCCTTTTGCTCCCGTTGGCTTGTAAAAAAATTTGGAACAAAAGCCCTAATCGCACTTAGTCAATTGGAACAAAACGGAAATTTGCATCAATACGCTCAATTAGTTGAGGTAGGAAAAGGAATTGTCTCCCAGGCAGAGAATACTGTTTTAATTGGGGAAGATGGAGAAAAGATTGTGACAACAAGAGAATAATTATCCCAATAATTTCATCTTTTTTTTTATATAACCATTATTTTTAATTAAATCACTATGGGGTTTAATCTCATAATACCCATAAGGGCTCTCTAATTCTTCAGGTTTTCTTATTTCAATTAAAATATTGTCTTTTATCAAATTATTAACAATCTTTTCAGTTATACCTATTAAATCTTTTTTAATAATAAATTTCTCTTCATACCAGAGGTTTGTAAAAAGAGAGAATAAACCCTTTTCTCCAATATTTTCATCACAATATTTATAGATTTCATTTACAAAATGAGGATTATCTTCGCGCATAATAAAAAAATAATTTTGAGCTTATATTAATTGTTATTGTTAAGGATATATAAAACCCATTTATCCCAAATAACTATTTGCCTCAGGAATAGCAGATTTTACAGACCTGAAGAAAGAATCTTCTATTTTTTTGTAAACATCTATTGTTGATTTTGTTACGCTTGGCTTTACTTTTTTAAGGGCCTCTTCAAAATGTCTCTTTGCTACAAATTTTGAATCAATTGATTCTCTCAATGAAAGCAAGGCTGCCTCCCTTGCAAGAGATTCTATATCTGCACCAGTATATCCTTCTGTTTTTTCCAGCAATTCCTTAAGCAAATTATCTTTTTCTTTTTCACTAAGTGCTTTTTTTCCATCTCCAAAAGGCATATTTTTTGTGTGTATTTTAAAAATATTCAATCTTCCTTTTGAATCAGGAGCATTGACAAGAAGTATTTTATCAAATCTGCCTGGCCTCAACAAAGCAGGGTCAAGCATATCAGGACGATTTGTTGCACCAACAACCAATATATCTTTCAAATCCTCCAATCCATCCATTTCAGCAAGCATTTGATTCAAAACTCTTTCAGTAACTTTTGTTCCATAATCAATTCCTCTCTTTCCTGCTAAAGAATCAATTTCATCAAAGAATATAACACACGGAGCAACCTGACTTGCTCTTTCAAAAACTTTTCTCATTCCTTCTTCTGATTTTCCAACCCACATGCTCAAAAGAGAAGGACCTTTAACATTTATGAAATTTGCTTCTGATTCTTTTGCAACAGCTTTTGCCAATAAAGTTTTACCAGTTCCTGGAGGTCCATAAAGTAATATTCCTCTTGAAGGGCGTATTCCCATTCTTGTAAAACTATCTGGATATTTCATAGGCCACTCAACAGCTTCCTTTAATTCCTGTTTAGTATCATCCAAACCACCAACATCTTCCCAATTAATATTAGGAGTCTCAACTAAAACCTCTCTCATTGCAGAAGGCCTAACAACTTTCAAAGCATCCATAAAATCTTCCTGATTTATAATTAGCTTTTCTAAAATTTCTTGGGGGATTTGCTCTTCTCCATCAAGTTTCATTTGAGGTAAATATTTTCTAAGAACATTCATAGCAGCTTCTTTAGCTAATGATTCTATATCTGCACCAACAAAGCCGTGAGTAATAGAAGCGAGTTCTTCTAATTTAACAGTTTTTGTCAGGGGCATTCCTCTTGTGTGAATTTTTAAAATTTGCAATCTTCCTTCTTTTCTTGGAACACCCACTTCAATTTCCCTGTCAAATCTTCCGGGACGCCTTAAAGCAGGATCAATTGCATTAACTCTGTTTGTTGCTCCAATAACAATAACTTTTCCACGAGATTTCAAACCATCCATAAGAGTTAAAATTTGTGAAACAACTCTCCTCTCAACTTCTCCAGTAACTTCTTCTCTTTTAGGAGCAATAGCATCAAGCTCATCTATAAAAATAATTGTAGGTGCATTTTTTTCAGCTTCTTCAAATATATCTCTTATTTTCTTTTCTGATTCTCCATAAAACTTTGACATTATTTCAGGTCCATTCAAAAGTATGAAATTTGCTTCAGATTCATTTGCAACAGCTTTTGCCAATAAAGTTTTTCCTGTTCCTGGAGGTCCATGCAATAAAACTCCTTTAGGAGGCACTATTCCAAGTCTTTCAAATATTTCAGGATGCTTCATAGGAATTTCAACCATCTCTCTAATTTTCTTTATCTCATCACTTAATCCCCCAATATCTTCATAATTTATTTCAGGAATATTCTCTTCACTGATTTCAACAGCTTTTGAATTTAAAGAAACCTCAGTATTTTCAGTTATTCTTACAGGTTGATTAGGATTTACATTTACTACTAAAAATTTAATCTGCGATATCCTTCCACCTAAATTTCCAAAACCCATTCCTCCAAATATTTCATTTAAATTTCCAAAAATATCATCCAAATCTCCAAACTCTTCAGACATCAAATCTTTTCTTCTTTGAACTCCTCCTAAAACAACAATATCTCCCTTGACAACTGTTCTTCCCAACAATCCGTTTCTAAGTCCCTGCGGATCACCTTGGACCATTATTCCTTTTTGTGCAGGAGCAATCATTATCTTTTTTGCTTCTTTTATTTCAGCTTTTGAAATTGAGACAACCTCCCCTATTCCTGTTTTAGCATTTTTTCTAAGAATACCATCTATTCTTATTATTCCTTCTCCAACATCAGCCGGATAAGATCTGTCAACAATTGCTACAGTTTCTCTATTTCCTTTAATAAGAATTACATCTCCTCTCTTCAAATCAAGTTCTCTCATTAAATCTGCATCTATTCTTGCTATTCCTTTGTAAGCATCATCCTGCAAAGATTCAACAACTTTCAATTGAATTATTTTTTTCGTCATTTTATTTTTTTCCTTCCATATTAATTCCTTTACCTACTGAATTAATATGTCTAGAAAAGGTTTGTCCTTTTCCTTTTAATTCCTCAAAATTTAAACTTAATCTCCCAAAATCCTCAAAGCATAATCTTACCATTTCAT
>CAZOAN010000010.1:0-1922 GCA_964577855.1 Candidatus Woesearchaeota archaeon
TAAACTTAATCTCCCAAAATCCTCAAAGCATAATCTTACCATTTCATCCATAATATTTTTTTGCTCGTTCATAAATGAAACTATTTCTTTAGGGATTGAAACAGCGTAACTATTTCCCACTAATCTCATCTTAACGTGAAACTCTTTGTTCTTTAAATTTATAAATCTACTGTATTCCTGTTCATCAACAGGATGAATTATTTTTTCATTGCAAATATCATTCGGACAAACCATTAAACGCAGAACAAATCCATTCTTTACAACTTGTGCTTTTTGCATCTTTTTTCCGCATTTGTTGCATAAAATTGTGTTGTTAAATATGTCATTTATCATTTTTATTTTGTTATGTTTTTGTGATACTTTCACTTCCCACGAATATGAAGCCAGAACTTCAAGATTCTCACCTCGAGTCTGGCAAAGGGTTGAAAAGAGGTTGTATATATTACACTGTGTATACACAAGATGTATACTATTTAAATATTTCGATTTTTAGAATTTCATATAGGGCGTAAGAACTAATAATTGATTAAGATCATTGTAACAGAGCAATAGTTTCTCTTTATGTTTAATAAGTTTTAAATTGTACCTTTCTCCACTTGGATTGAATTGAAAATCTCCAGCCCCCATCCCTTCTTCTTTCATTAAAATACCATGTTTCCACCCTCTATGTTCATCATTAAGAATTACTTCTTTTCCTATGTTCTCCTCAATCTTCTTCTTTTTATTGACATCATCTTTCAAGGAAATCTCTTCAACATTCATAACCTAACTAATTATATGCCCCTTATAAGAATTTATTTTCTCCATCACATATTTTAAAAACCTCCCAGTCTCTATAACTAAATGAACAAAAAAGGTGATTCAAAAAATAAATTTAAAAAATTTCTTAAAAAATCATGGGAGATAATATGGAAAGATGACAGTTTCAAGGGATGGCTCATTTCATTAGTCTTTATTTTTGTTGTTATAAAATTTATATTTTTTCCCTTGCTGAATCTAGCAACAGGAACTTCTTTGCCTCTTGCAATTGTTGAATCCTGCAGCATGTATCACACTGGAAATGTCTTTGGAAATTTCAACAACTGGTGGGAAAGGCATGATTCAAAGTATGAAAACCTTGAAATAGAAAAATCTAAATTTGAAAGGTTCATTCTTAAAAAAGGATTTAGCAAAGGAGATATATTGTTTATAATAAAAGCAAAACCTGAAAAACTAAAGGTAGGCGACATTATAATATTTAATGCAAATCAAAAGAATCCAGTAATTCACAGGATAATAAGTATAAAACAGAAAGACGGAAATTATATGTTTTCAACAATAGGGGACAATAACAACGGACAATTACCTATTGAAATAGAAATAAAACCAGAACAGCTTGTAGGAAAAGCAATATTAAAAGTAGTTCCTTCAATAGGGTGGGCAAAACTTATATTTTATGAACACTTAAGACCTGAAAATGAAAGAGGATTTTGTGAAGAATCATAATAAGAAGCTTTATAAATTAATTAAATCTAAACGAAATAAAGTCAAAGGAAAAATATAAAAAATGATGGAATTCTGTCCAAAATGTGGCGCGGTACTGATTCAAAAGAGAAAGAATTATGGTTGTGCAAGATGTGAATATTCTACGAAAAATAAAGTTAAAATAAAAACTTTTGAAAAAATTGAGGGAAAAAACAAAATTGCTGTAATTAAAAAAGAAATGAACACCCTCCCGGTTGTAGTCGAAAGATGCAAGAAATGTGGAAATGAAAAAGCATATTTTTGGACAATTCAAACTCGTGCAGGGGATGAAGCAGAAACAAAATTCTTCAAGTGTACAAAATGCGAATGGACTTGGAGAGAATATAGATAATTTGCTTTCTAAAAAATGGCCCCGATGGGATTTGAACCCACGACACCTAGATTTCTATTCTTTATCC
>CAZOAN010000010.1:2022-19200 GCA_964577855.1 Candidatus Woesearchaeota archaeon
AAAATGGCCCCGATGGGATTTGAACCCACGACACCTAGATTTCTATTCTTTATCCAAGAGTAAGAGTCTAGTGCTCTAACCAGGCTGAGCTACGGAGCCATATATAATTATACAAAAATAAAAGAATAAATTTGTTTAAAAAACTTCTTAATCTATTGCTAGACAAAATCCCTGCGTAATCTATCTTCAAAAAGGCAACACTTATCTTTTATCCATAGCCCTTTCTATTAACATAATTATTACATATATACTAAAGAAAAGACATGCATAGACAAAAAGATAGATTATCAATAATTGCCCTATATATATTTTCAAAGGTACTTGCTCCATAATCCTTTGTTGGCTAATTTGATTAATTAACATACTTTTGATTGGAATTAAAGATTCCACTAAAAATGAAAGGATAGCAGATACAATTATTTTCCAATTCACCATGCATATAAGTATATTTTTGAGTTTAAAAAACGGTCTTTTGGATAAATTTTTATAGCTGATTATTCTAGAAAATTGATGGGATTTTGGGATTTTATTTCTGACAGAAAGTGTGAGAAATGCGGTAAAAAAGTATTAGCATCATTTACTAAGAACAATAAAATCTATTGTCATTCTTGTTATAAAAGCATTAATAATTTAGAAAAAGAAAGAGGAAAAAGGCTATTAGAAAATCCAAATTTGCTTTTTGAAGAAGTTTTTGATGAAAATCAAGAAATTAAGGAAGATAAACTCAACTCTTCTTTAATCGATTTAAATTCTAAAATAAATTATGAAAAAATATATCCCTCTGGAACATTGTATTATTCTGATGGAAAACGAATAAAAAGAGAAGATTTTATTAAAAAACAAAAAAAAGCAGTTAAAGAGTTTGAAGAATTAAAGAAAAAAAGAAACCTTTATCCAATTCAAATTGTTTTTACAGATAATTCTTTTAATAAGTATAAGATAAAATATTTAGATAAAAATAGAAAGCTCACTGATAGTGAAAAGAAAAAATTGCCTTTTGCAATCTCATCTAAAGTTGCTTTTAGAAGGGAAACCAGTCTATACTGCATCAAAAAGGAAATAGATTCTTTAATGCAATCTATTAAAGAGGATATAAAAGGGTATCAAAACACGGGAGTAGAATTAGATAGAATTCCCAATGAAGAAAAATATAGAAGTAGTTTTAGAGCCACCTTATTGATAAACAGAATATTGACAGATTGGGTTGATTTAAATTAATTTTCCAAGACGCCTTTCTTTTAAGTTAATCTTCCTTGCCTTCTTCTTCAGAATTCCCATTCTTCAATTTGTCCCAATATTCACTTCTCTCCAAGCCAGCATAAAAATGACTCTTTCCCTCTTTCCTTAATTTCCAGTAGATTATATTTCCATTTACAGTATCTATTCTTCGTTTAATTCTAGTCAATGCTCTTTTAGCTGCACTCTTTGCTTGAGGTTTAGAATTTTTACTTTTAAGCCTTTTCTCCTCTTCTTTTTTCCATTCTAGGACTTCTCCCATTTCACTCTGTGTTTCTTTATATTTTTCTTCAATTTCTTTCATAGTTAAGGGAGGAAATTTTATCCCAGTATACTTCTTCATCATAAAATAAATAAAGAAATAAAGATTATAAATTATTTGTTATGCTTTCATTTGACCAAGCCTGGGCGAGTGAATGAACAAATCCTTCAGGATTTGTGCTTAAAGAATTCAATCTGCCTGAACCTTTTCATAACTTTCTCATAATTTCCTTTTTCAACAAGAATTTTTTTCCTATCTTCACTCAATAATCTGAAATCATAAGTTCCAACAGAGCCTTCAACCTTATTTTTTCCAGGATAGTCTTTCCATTTCAGAGAACTCTTCTTTTTGTATTGCAAAACCATGCAAAATCAAAGTAATAATCATTTATTTAATTTTCCAAAAATAAAATTTTACATACACTAACAAGTTTACAAATATCTCTCCATTCACTAAGTAACTCAGGGGCGGTTAGCAATCACCTCACTACCTTATCAACTTTTGAATATTTTCAATAGCCTCTGCGACTTCAATTCCTTTCTTAGTTAGTTTTATCACCTTTATTCGCCCCCTTTTTTCAAAATCAACCAACTTAAGGATTTCCAAAGTCTGCAGGATTTTCACTGCGTGGCTATAAGTGCAATCCACTTCTTTAGCCAAAATACTACCGTACCTCATCCTAGTATTCTTTTTCAGAGAAACAAGCATTAAAGCAGGTTTCCTTCGGAAAAAGATGTCAAAATTGTCTTTATTTTCTATTTCCATTTTGGATGTGTCCTATTTAAAGTATATATCCAGACAGTAGTATCCTTTTAAATGTTTTGCAATGTATATATTCACTACACAGTATTGATGAAAATTTGGTGTTTTTTATGAAATTTAACTTCTAAAAATTTATTAACTAAGAACAATTTTGTTTTACATGAAAAATAAAAAGAAAACAAAAATTCTTGCAATTGGGGATTTGCATGGGGATGAACGCTTAGCCAAAAAAATGGCAAAAAAAGCAAAAGATGAAAATGTTGATTTGGTAATTATTGCAGGAGATTTAACCTGGCTTGAACAATCAACAAAGAACCTCATTGGCCCATTTGTAAAAGAAAACAAAGAAGTTCTTTTAATACCAGGAAATCACGAAACAATGTCAACAATAAGACTTCTAACTGAAACATATCCAAAAACAAAGCACATTCATGGATATTCTGTAAGAAAAAATGATATAGGAATATTTGGAGCAGGATATGAATCTTCAACAGGGCCTTTTTTCCTAGAAGATGAAGAAATATTCAAGATTTTAAAAAAAGGAAATGATAAAATAAAAGACTTAAAAAAGAAAATAATGGTAACTCATGCACATCCAAAAGGGAGTATATCCGAATTTTCTGGATTTCCAGGTTCAAAAGCAGTAACAAAAGCAATAAAGGAATTCAAACCAGATATATTAATCTCTGCACACATTCACGAAGCAGGTGGACTTCAGGAAAAGATAGGAAAAACTAAAGTTCTTCATGTAGGAAGAAAACCAACAATATTTGAGATTTAAAACACAAAATTTATAAAAACACGAAAAACACTCTAATTCTGACAAAAATGAAAAAAAAACAGGAAAAATCAAAAGAAGAAAAAGCAGCAGAGGGAAATTTCAGAATTGATGAAAGTGATTTAAAATATTCAACTCAAAAAGAAGTAAAACCAAACATTTCAAGAGAAAATCTTCTGAAAAATATAACCCAAAAAGAGATTAAAGACATTTCAAGAGAAATTATTGAAAAAGGCTCAATTAAGAAAAATCACAAAAAACCATTAAAAAAAGATATTGAAAAAGTTGAAGAATTTACTGTCTTAAAAAAGAAAATCAAAAAATCAAAAAAGGCAAAAGAATATTCCCCTCCAAAAATAAATTTGAGAGAAGGCGGATATGAGCTCATAATAACAGAAAAACCACAGGCAGCATTAAAAATTGCGAGTGCGTTGGGAAATGCTACTCAAAGAAATTTTAATAAAATTCCCTATTATGAAGTCAAAAGAGGGAAAAACAAAATTGTTGTTGCATGTGCGGTAGGACATTTATTCACTTTAAAGCAAAAAAATGGAGGATATCAAATTCCTGTATTTGATATATCTTGGATTCCTAATTTTCTTGCAAGAAAAAAAGATTTTACAAAAAGATATTATGATACTATACTAAAACTTGCAAAGGAAGCATCAAACATAACTGTCGCAACAGATTATGATATTGAAGGGGAAGTAATTGGTCTAAATATTATAAGATATATATGCAATCAATCTGAGGCTTCACGTATGAAATTTTCAACACTTACAAAAGATGAGCTTGAAAAAGCTTATGAAGATAAATCCCCCCATCTCAATTGGGGACAAGCAATTGCTGGAGAAACAAGACACTATCTTGATTGGTTTTATGGTATAAATCTTTCAAGAGCATTAATGAATTCAATAAAAACAACAGGTAAATTCAAGATAATGTCTATAGGAAGAGTTCAGGGTCCAGCTCTTAATCTTATAGTTAATAAAGAAAGAGAAATTCTTGCATTTGTATCCAAACCTTATTGGCAAGTATTCATAACAATAAGCAATAAGAAAAATAAACTTGAATTAAAATATATTAAAGATATCTTTGATAAATCTCATTTAAATAAATTTGAAAATCTAAAAGGAAAGGAAGTTTTTGTTGAAACAATAAAGAAACAAGAATCTCTTCCCCCACCTTCTCCATTTAATCTAACAACTCTTCAGATGGAAGTCTACAAATTTTATGGAATAACTCCTTCAAAAACCCTTCAAATAGCCCAATCTCTTTATTTAGCCGGGTTAATCTCTTATCCAAGAACTTCTTCACAAAAATTGCCAGAAGCAATAGGATATAATGAAATTGTAAAAAAGCTGGCAAAAGAATTCAAAGTTGAAAAATTAATTACTCGTGAAAAACCAATTGAAGGACCAAAGACAGATCCAGCACACCCCTCAATTTATCCAACAGGAAATATACAAATTCTTTCAGGGGATGATGAAAAAATATACAAATTAATTGTAAAAAGATTCTTGAGCCTTTTTTGCGATAACGCTCTTATTGATAATAAAACTGTCAAAGCAACCCTTAACGATTTAATATTTTCAAGGAAAGGACAATCTATACATAAAAAAGCTTGGCTTGAAATTTATCCAAGTAAATTAAAGGAAGAAAACATACCAGATATGGAAGGAAAAGCAAACATAATTGATTCAAGAATTGAACAAAAAGAAACTCAACCTCCAAAAAGATTCTCTCCTGCGTCAATAATTTCAGAATTAGAAAAAAGAAATTTGGGAACGAAAGCAACAAGGTCGTCAATTGTTGAAACATTATATGATAGGGGATATGTTGAAGGACAGAGCATACAGGCAACTCCATTAGGAATTTCATTAATAAATACATTAGATAAATATTCTCCTATAATTATAGATGAAAAACTAACAAGAGATTTTGAATTAGAAATGGATAATATACAAAAAATAAAAGATAAAGGAAAGCAGGAAAAAAAGGAAAACGAAATAATTGATAAAGCCAAGATAACCATAACAAAGATTTCTAAAGATTTTGAGAAAAGCCAGAATAAAATAGGACAAGAACTTATGGATGCAAATACAGAATACAGGGCACAGCAAAAAATAGAAAATGCTTTAATAAAATGCCCAAAATGTGGAAAAGGAGATTTAGCAATAAATTATTCAAAAAAAACAAGGAGATTTTTTGTGAGTTGCAATGCTTATCCCGAATGCAAAACAATTTACAGTCTTCCTCCAAACGGGCAGATAAAAAAAACAGATAAAATATGTGAAGAATGTAGGTGGCCAATGCTTATGAGACTTGCAAAAGGAAAAAGGCCATGGACTTTCTGTTTTAATCCCCAATGTCCTACAAACAGGGCTTGGGCTGAAAAAAGAGAATCTTCTCAAGAAGAGAAAGAATAATTTTATTTAATAAATTCATGCAAGGATTTTTGCTCCTTCTTCTCTCTCAACAATTTACTTCTATTTAAAATCTCAGAAAAATCAAAATCATATTTTATCTTTCCTATTTTCTTCACACTTTCAAGAAGATCTTCCCTGGATGTAAATTTCATTTTACTTTTGAGAGCTTTTTTTACAGATTCTCTCACAACCCAAACACCTAGGGCGGCCCAATAACTAGGTGTTTCTATTCTTATAGCTAAAACACTCGCTTGTTTTTTTATAGAATTCAAATATTCCAATATAGGAAAGCGCGAAGCATAATATCCTCCGGCAGTGTCAAATGCATAAGTTTTCCTTCCTGAATAATTTTCCATATCTGTAGCTGCTTTTATCTCCTGTCCAGGATTCCACGAACTATGGGGAAGATATAATTCAAATAATTCATAACTCCAAACACTTGGAAACATTAAAAGAAGATATTGATTTCCCATAAACTCTCCATAAAATAATTCGTGATTTTCACTCCAGGGATAATTTTTTACATTCTTCAAAAGTTGTTTTCCAAGCATATCGTCAGTAGCAGTTATGCTCCATCTTGTTGGAACTAATTTTTTATTCTTTTTAAGCCCCATAACTCCCACACTCAATATTTTACTTAAAATATACTCATTAAAATCATTCTTATACAGAAATTCCATTCCTTCTGAAGCCTTAATATCATCATTAATTACTTTATCAACTTTTTTGTCAATCTTTAAATTTCCTGTTATCTCTACATTTTTCAAACCAGCTCGCATCCCATGAGGAGTTAAAACTTTGTCTTTCTCACGTCCGATTATAAGCCTGTTTTTTAGTTCAATTTCCACATCTACTTGTTTTGAAGAAAGTGCTATATCCTTTGCAATCTCAACAAATTTTTTATTTAATCTTATATCACTAACTTTCGCCTGAAATCTTGAATTAAGCAATCCATTTCTTAACCTCACAACTTCTTCTATATTAAGATTATTCTCAGCCCAATATTTTGCATCATCATAAAGCCAGGAATTTTCATCCTTGTTTAAAGGACTCAATATTCCAACATTTACAAGAGGGTATTTGAGTTTAGAGCCTATAAAAACACTTGGAGGGGAAATAGAATCTACTTTTAATATTTGACTAAAATCTTTTATTTTAAAGCCAACATCTGCAATTTTTTTGACTGCTTCAAATTTTATATTTTCTGCCATGAAGGAAATAAAACAGAAATACTTTAAATTTTTATAACACTACGGAGAAATAGTTATCTTAGTAAAATCATATGGTTTATAATAATATAAAGTTAATTAATTATAATCACAATCCTGTTTTACCATTAATTACATCTTCTTTGAGGGTGGGCGGGTGGGAATATAAATAGGGGAATAAATTATATCCACCTTTTTTTGAAAATACCTTCATTCTTTATAAGAAAGCCCATCTCTTTTGGAGGCATATTTCTGTGCTTAAGCAAAATAGCTTTTCTTCTTCCAGAGTCATTTTTCAGTTCAATTATGCATTTACTCCAATATTTGAACAAATCCCCCCCAACAATGTTAGTATTACGCTCAACACCTTTTTTAAAATCTTCTTCAGATAAAAATTCTAAATAAACCTGATTTGTTATTAGAACTGGAATATTTTGTTTTCTTGAAATCTCAGCCAAAATACGCATCTGCTTTGCAATTTCTCTGTTTATTTCCTTTATTTTTTCATCATCCTTTAAATTGTGGGCGTCTCCAATTTCCAATCTGTAAAGCATTGCCATTCCATCAATAACAATCAACCCAACATTTTCTTTTTTCACAAAATTTAACAATTTTAAAAAGTCTTTTTTTTGCTCGTCAAAACTTGTTGGTTTCAAAAGAAAAATATTTTTTAAAACATTTTCACTGTTTTCCGCCCCTGTGATTTGCTTAATCCTTTCAACACTTAAGCCTCCTTCTGTATCAACAAAAATAACTTTGTTTCCCTTTTTGGCCTGGCTGCATGAAGCTAGAATAACAAAATTAGTCTTTCCACATCCAGGAGGACCAGCAATCATTGTAATAATATCTTTTTCATAGCCCCCATAAAGCCAGGTGTTTAAATCATAACTTCCTGTTGAAATTTTTTCAGTTTTCATAGAAATAAACCAATCAGTTAATTAATAAGGATTATTATTCGGGAAGTATATCATATTTAGTCTTTAATATCCCACAAACCCTAAGATCGCTCAATATTTCTTCTAAATCTTTAGAAAAAGGCTCATGCCCGTTTGTATCAAATGTTAATCTTTCATATTTATTAGGATATTTTGATTTTAAATTGTAGAAATGTTTCTGAACATTAAGTGCCTTATCAACTTCTCCCAAAGTATCAAAACCCATACTTGTTCTAAGTTTTTTTAAATCCCATATAATTACCTTTGTAACTTCCTGATATGTTTGTTCTATCATTATATAAAAAGATATTTCTAATTAATAAAGATTATTGCAAAAAAATACTATTCATTTCAACTTTTTGAAATCTGCCTCTATATTATCCAAATCTTTTGTTATTGAAGAAATTGCATCATTTATTGCTTTTTTTGGAGTTTTTCCTTTTGTTCTAACAGCCAAAATTGGCTTTTTGGTAGGATGCTCCCTCTTCCAGGCAGCAAAAGTAACTGAAGAATCTTTATTTAAATAAACCCTTAATATTTCAGCCATTGTCAAGCTTCCAATCTCAACTTCAAGTTCTTCTTTTGAATCTTTAAGAATTTTCATTTCCATAATAAGTTAGAATAAATTTAGTTTAAAAAGTCTTCGCTTGCACTATTTTCTAAAAAGTATATCCCCAACTTCTTCATCAGAAAGTTCTTTCCCATCTACTGGCTTAACATCTCCCTCTTTTTTGTTTCTTTTTAAAAAAGAAAAAAATCCTCCAGAACCTTCAGATTCTTTTTTCTTTTTTATTTCTTGCAAATCTGCTATAGTAAGTGCTTCTGCTGTTTCAGCATCAAAATTAGCTTCTCTCTCAAATCTTTCCCTAATCTCTCTCTTAGCTGGATCTTCTCTCAATCCTGCTATTCCTCTCTTAGCAGGATCTTCACTTATTCCGGCTTTCACAAATCTGGGCCCCTCCAAAGAATAAGGACTCTCTCCTTTTCTTATTTTAACACCCAAATAAGTTTCAAGCTTTCTTATTAAAACATCTGCATTGTCAAGAATAGTTCCTTCCTCTGCACTTTTTATTATTGATTCTGATTCACCTATATTTTCTGCAAGTTGTTTCTGAGTAAGTTTCTTAGCTCTTCTCGTTCTCATAAGAACCCAATGAAAATTATTAACTAAATCTGTTCTTGGCTGAGGTTTCTTCTTTTCAAAATTGCTATCAATGACGTCTCTTAGATTTGTTTTTTTCTTTCTTTCCGCTTCCACCCTATACTTTCTCATAGATTCTTCTCTTTCTCTTTCTAGAAGCATCTTCTTATGCTTTTCTGGGTCAAGATTAGCCATTGCAGAAAGCCTTTCATAAACACTTTTAGTCTTCTCAGGTTTATTTAAATTCATAGGTTGAACAAGAGGCAAACTTTCTTCATTAGCACAGATTTTGCATATTTTAACAACCCCTTTATTTGAAATAGCATCAAATAACCGCTCTCTTTCATCAGAAACACCACACCTATAACAATCTGTCATGAAAAATCTTAGTGATATCCCTTTTTTAATATTTGTGTGTTATAAAAAACATTAATCAATATATTTGCTCAACTCCTCAACAGAACTTAATTCATATACAATATACTTTTCATTAATAATCACAACTGGATAACTTGTTATATTAAATTTGGAAATCAAGGAATCCAAAGAGGTCAAACTACTATCTGTTGCTATTGGAATCAAAATAATTTTATTTCCTTCTTTTTCTTTCAAATCAGATAATATTTTTGACCAAACACCTTGTCTTGCTTTCTGAGTCAAATCCTTAGAAGAATACTCATAAAGATAGACTACTGTAGAATAACTTTTCTCACATTTTTCAAAAGTTTTCATATTGTTTATCCACAAGAAAGTTCTTAATACATCATATTTTTTGTGTATAATTTCCATTTCCTTTGTGACTTTCCCAGAAGATTCATATTTCTCTAAAAGAATAGCTTCATTGTAAATTTTGTCTGCAAATTCAAGATTGGCTTCTGTCAAAACATTGCACTCTTTTGAATCCAAATTAAGCATAGAATTTAATGCAAAGACATCCATTAAAGAAACTTCTGAAGCCACATAATATTCATTAATTTCAGAGGATTTTGTTGATTCATATGCTATCCCAATCAAAAGTCCAAAAAAGAAAACAACTACTGTTAAAAACAAAGCTTCCCAAAATACCCTTTTTCTATTGTTTAATATTTCTACCATTTCCTGTGACCTCTCAAAAACTTATAACTAGAGGTTATTAAAATTATCGGATATGCAAGCACATAGAAAAGCATATAAAACCCTATTGCAAAGAAATTTTCCCGCTTGTGCTTTTCCTCCCTCATATTTATAAGTGCGACAAAGGTAAACCACAGGCTCAGGAAGAAAATAGTTAAGCCAAAAAATACAAGAACATTTGGAGTTAAATTAATATCTTCAAATCTAAAGAGAGCTGCCTGCGTCTGGACAGAATATGTTGCTGAGAAGATCCTCGAAATAAAAGTTCTTAAAATTCTATAAGCAAAAACAAATAATCCAAACAAACCAATAACCCAAGAAAAAACAAAAAAAGGCAATATGAAACTTCCTAACATTCCTTTTCTAAACCAATCCTTATTATATTTCCCAATTGTCTGCAATCCTCCTATATTCCACCTATTTCTCTGTTTAAGCCAATCCTTAAATTTTGAAGGGGCAACTGTATAAGCTCTCGCTGGAACCGCCATTTTTACTTTATACCCCTCTGCCTGAAGATGCCAAGTTATCTCAATATCTTCTGTTAAATTTTTCTCATCAAAACCACCAATTTTATCAAATACGCTTTTTCTAAATATCCCAAGAGGGCCAGGAGTTACATATATTGAATCTATAAATTCCAAAAGCTTCCTTGAAAATTTTATAACTTTATATTCTATAGATTGCAATTTTTCTATAAAATTATTTCTGTTGTGAACCAGCACTGATGAAGTAACACTTCCAACCTTTTTATCATTAAAAAACCCGACTGTTTTATCTATTGCTCCTTTTTCAATAAAGGAATCTCCATCAGTAAAACCTATTAATTCTGTATCTACAAACTTTGCCCCGTAATTTTTTGAACCTGCAGCACAGCCTGTGTTTTTGGGTGTCTGAACAGCTATCACTTTTGAGTACTTTTTAGCAAGAGATTTTATTATTTCATAGGAATTGTCCTTGGAACAATCATCAACTACAATAATTTTCTTGAGATTTTTATAACCTGCATCCAAAACAGACTTCACTGTCCTTTCAATTGTTTCCCCTTCATTATAACACGGGATAATAATGCTCAGGGAATAATCTTTATTTGGTTGTGGGCAATAAAAAATATATTTTTTATTCTGGAGATAAATAAGAATAAACAAAAAAAGAAAATAAAATGCTATAAACATGTATACAAGATAAATTACAGTGATTACTTCCATATTATTATTCAGAACTTTCTTCTTTTAAAGATTCTTGTAATGGATTTTCAGAGCCTGCAACACTAAAATAATCATAAAAATCCCCACTAAGACTTAATTCATGAGTGTGCCCCAATTTTTTCTTTTTTATTAATTCCAAATCACTTAATTTCTTTATATGCTCGTAAGCCTTATTGCCTCTTATTTTAATTATAACTGATTGTTTTATGGGTTGTTTGTACGCAATTATTGCAAGAGTTTCCTGTTCTGCCTTAGAAAATTCTGATGAACCAGTAGCCAACTTATTAATCATATTAAAATATTCCTGACGAACATCCATTTTCCACAATCCGTTTTTTTCAACAATTTCAAGTGCAGAATCTTCTTTGTTATACTTGTCCTTCAATCTTTCAATCAAATCTCTAATAATTATGGGATTTAAATCACTCAAGGAAATTAATTCCTGCATGCTCAAGAATCTTCCAGATATGAAAAAAACTGCCTCAAGAATTTTCAAATCTTCCTTCTCCCTTGTCTCATCTATCTCCTTTATTGTTTCACTTTTTGTTGGCATAATTAATAAAAACAAATTGTCTTTAAAAGCATTATCAATAATTATTTAATTACAATATACATTTAAGAAACATGAAAAAGAGTGTGAAAAATATATTAATAATATTTTTTATATTAATAATCTCATTATTTTTAACAAGATTAATTAATCCAACTGAAATTGATGATATTTCTCCTGGAATAAATTGCCCTGAAATTGAAAAATACAATCCAGATACACTGTATGTAATTCCAAATTATAATAACAATACAATCCCACACAATGAGGAATGGTGTAATTATATTTTATCCTTAAATAAAACCCTTGCTTTGCACGGAATAACCCATACTTACAGAGAGTTCCTCTATCTAAATATCTCTCAAGAAGAATTAGATTTTGGGATTTCAGAATTTGAAAAATGTTTTGGATTTGAACCAGAAATTTTCAAACCCCCCCAGATGAAAATTAATAAAGAAAATAAAAAAATTATAAAAGAAAATAATTTAAAATTAAAAACAAAGGTTTCGCAGATAACACATAAAATTTATCATTGCAGTGATTCAGGAATAATAGCCAATAATATAATCCATATTTTTTAAAGTTTATATCTCAATAAAGCACCAATACCAGATAATTGAAAGAATTGTTTTCCTTCCTCTGTCTCTGTTGAAATTATTTCAATTTTAGTTCCACTTTCCACAGCAATTTGTTTTAATTTTTTAATTGATTCTTTATCATAATCTTTTGATAAAAGCAAAGTATCTACCGCCCCATATTCAAGAGCTTTTTTTACAGCCTCTTCTTTGTATACAACAAAATCAGGTTTTGCCCCCAGAGTTTCAAAGAACCTTTCCATAAGCTTTTTTTCATAAACAATCTCCTGATTTGCAAGTATATCCCTGGATTTTTCAACAAGTTCCTTAAGTCCAGATTCATCACTTCCACCAATATCAATTTTTCCTATAATTTTGTTTTGTAAAAGAGTTGGAAGATATTCTCCATCAACAAATTCATCTTTTGTTGGAATTGGCCCCCCAATTAAGATTCCCTTTAACTTTTTATTTTCATAAAAAATATTTTTCATTTCATCTGCAATTCTCTTGTAAAATTCTTTTGTCAATCCCTCTGTTATTCTGTGAAATCTCTGACTTGACTGCCCTCCTGCTCTCACTTTGCTTGGAACTCCAGAAGTCATTTTTTGAAGTATTTCTATTCTCTTTCCCTCAAGCATACCTATTGCTGCTTCTTTTCTATCCATAACCAATAATGCAAAAATTTCAGAAACCTCAAGAAGTTCTCTTAAAGGTTCCAAAACAAAATCTTTATCACATCTATAGAGCCTTGATTTTAATGGTAAGGGGGGTTCAACTCCCCACAACTGCAAATCATCCTGTCCTTCAACTTTTGATATATTTCCACAAAAAACTGCAAGCCCATTTTCAGGATTCTTTTTAAAATCTTTGAGATACCTCACTATCTTATCAAGAGCATCAACAACATTTTTCCTTGTTGAAGTAGATTTTATATTCTTAGCAGTTGATTTTTCTGCTTCAAGTTGCTTTTGAACTGAAACAACCTCATATCCTGCAGAAATGTAAACTGTAATTAATTCTGTGTGCCTTCCCTTAAACTTTTCAAGCTCTTCCAATAGTAATTCAAGCTCTGCCTTACTCATAATTGCCATATTTAAAGAAAATGAAATGGGTTTATAAAATTTGGTTTAACCAAATTTTTAAATTAGATTATGACAAATTTTTAAGTCTTTTTCAAAATCTCCTAATTCAACAGGAATCTGAATTTTTTGAACAGGACTTCTCAAACTAAGTCCTTTTTCTTTTTTGTTTTTCCAAATCCATGAATTAAATCCCATTATTTTTTCAATCAATTTTAAATTCTTTCCAAGAATTTCTGCTTTTGGCCATTCTGATTTAAGCAAATCCATATCCTTTTCTTCACCAATCAAGGAGGTTATTTGAGGTATAACTGGATAAACTAAAAGCAAAAACCTTTCCAGTAAATAATGCAAAGTCCACTTAGCTGAATCAGATTCTTCCTCTGAAAATTTCTTTTCCTGATTATAAGCTCTTGATTTAACAACTTCAATATAATGTGAAGCAAAAATCTCCCATAAAAATCTCCTTAATTCAATTAAAGGATGATAAAAATCGTATTTCTGGTAACTATCTTCTGTTCTTTTGGTTAAATCTTCAATATAATCTATAAAAAGTTCATCCAAACCCTGAAGTTTTGGTTTTTTTCTTGGTTTCTTAAAGAGCATTACAAACTTAGAAACATTCAAAATTTTATTTAAAGTTTTAACCTCCCCTTTAATCCTCTCCTCAGAACATCTTAGATCTTGAGAAGCCAAATCCCCTTCTGTTGCTGCCCAAAATCTTATTGCCTCTCCTCCATACTCTTTTAAAAGTTTTTGGGGATCTATTGCATTTCCTTTTGATTTAGACATCTTATATCCTCCAGAATCAACAATATGCTGATTAATCCAAACATCATTAAAACAAGCAACACCTGTTTCAAGATAACCTCTTAATAATGTATAATAAAGCCATGTTCTGATTATTTCTTTTCCTTGAGGCCTTAAAGAACAGGGATAAGCTTTTTTAAAAAATTCAGAATTTTTTTTATATTTTAATAAAACAAGTTCCGAGATTGAAGAATCCATCCATGTATCAAGAACTCTTATTTCACCTTCCCATTTAACATTCTTAAAATCTTTTACAAATCCTATCTGCTTCCCCTCCTGATAAACTTCAAATTTTCTTGAAGGGAGCTCTTTCCAAGGCTCACAATATTTTCCAGGTTGAGGCAAAGCATATGCTTTTTTTTCATTAATAACTCCATTCCACAATGGAATAGGTGTGGCATAAAATCTTCTCCTAGAAATAGGCCAGTCAATAGAAACAGAATTTATCCAATCTTCCAATAGCTTTCTTGCTGTTTCAGGATAAAAATTAATTTCTTTTGAAATCTTATTAATTTCGTTTTTAAATTCTATTTGCTTAAGATAATACTCAGGCATCTCAATAAATTCAATTTCTGCACCAGAACGTTCAGAGATAGGTGTTCTGTGGATTATTTTTTCTTGCTTGAATAAAAGTTTCTCTTTCCTTAACATTTCTATAATCTTTTCCCTTGCGTTCCTTACTGTTAATCCCTTTAAAGGACCAGCAGCACGATTCATTTTCCCATCAAAATCTATTGCAATTTCTGGTTTAAGATTCATTTCCCTAAAAAAATGAATATCACTTAAATCACCAGCAGAGCACATCATAACTAAGCCAGTTCCCTTATCTATTTTTGCTGAAGAATGAGATTTGATGGGGATTTCTTTTTTAAAGATTGGAGAAATCGCTGTTTTTCCTTCAAGAGATTTGTATCTTTTATCATCAGGATGAAAAACAACCATTCCACACGTGCAGATTAATTCAGGCCTTGTTGTTGCAATAATTATCTCTTTACCAGTTTCTTTAATTTTCCATTTTACAAAATTAAAAGTTGATGGGATTTCCTCATATTCAATTTCTGAATCCGCTAATGTTGTCTGTAATTTGGAATCCCAGTTATTTATCCTTGTATTTTCATAAATCATTCCTTTCTTAAACAAATCAATAAACGTGGATTGAGTTATTTCTCTGTATTCTTCTGAATCTGTTTTATATACTGACCCAAGATGGTTGCCTTCTTTATAAGAAGTAAACGAAATTCCTAATTTAACAAAAGTATCTTCTGTCTCACTTGAAGTTTCTTCAAGAAGTTTTTTGCAGTAATTTAAAAACTCTTCCCTTGGAAGTTTAAATGCAGAAACATCAAATTTTTTTTCAACCCCAATCTCAATTGGAAGCCCGTTTCTATCCAATCCCAAGGGGAAAATAACATCAAACCCTTTCATTCTTTTGAATCTTGCAAAAAAATCCATATAAGCATAAGTAACTGCCTGCCCAATATGAACAGCTGCATTAACATATGGGGGAGGGGTGTCAATTGAATAGATTTTTTTCTTTGATGTTGTGCTAACTCTAAACATCTCTGCTTTCTTCCACTTCTCAACAATTCCCTTTTCAATTTCCGGAGTCCAATTTTTAATATTCTTAATGTCCATAAAGATAATCATCCACCAAACTTTTAAAAACTATCTCTCTTTAAAATATTCATGGCACAGGATAACAGAATAAACCTTCCCGGAGGATTTGGGGGGTTGATGAGATATAGTGAAGAATATTCAAGTTACATTAATTTAAAACCCACACACGTAGTTTTATTTGTAATTTTAATTGTGGCATTCAGGATAGTAATGCCATTTATTTTCTAAAATGTTCCCCGGAGTTGACCCAAGACAAATGCAAGGAATGCTTAAAAAAATGGGCGTTTCTCAAGAAGAAATAGATGCTTCTAGAGTTATAATTGAGAAATCAGATGGAGATAAAATAATTATTGAAAATCCTTCTGTACAAAAAATAAAGATGCAAGGACAGGAAACTTTTCAGATTGCAGGGGATATTTCTGAAGAATCTCAAGAAATAGGAATTTCTGAAAAAGATATTCAAACAATTGTTGAAAAAACAGGTTGCTCTGAAAAAAAAGCCCGTGAAACACTTGAAAAAACAGGAGATTTAGCAGAGGCTATTTTGAAATTGAATGGGTAAAATGAAACTAGAACCAAGATATAAAAAAATATTTAAAGAAATGCAGGAACAAGGGAAAGTAACTACTTTATCTCAAGAGGAAACATATAGAATTGATCACCAACTTGCTATGAGATTACTTCCAATAAAAGAAGAGTTTAATAAAAAAGAGCGCGCATCAAGAAATTATGCTAGCAAACTTGAATTAAAAACTGCTGAAATTTAACTAAACTCACAAAATTTCTAAAAAACTTTCACTCCTTAAAAACAGCAAAAGATATATAAATATCAATCTCTTGGTAAAATATACTTCTAATCAACTTAAATGGAAGACGAGAGTATGGAAGATTTAAATTTTCGTGCACTTGAAAGGAAGAGAATTTATTTAAATGGAAGAAAAAAATTTTGGGACATTCAGGTAATGGAGAACGTTATCTAGATGGAAGAAAACAAAAACATTTTCATGCGAATTAATAAGGAAAAATTTTATTAATATGGAAGAAATTATTCAAGAAAAAATAAGCGCAGATCACCTTTTGTATGTAAGCTTAAAATACACAAAAACTTGTGATGTTATAAAAAACCTCATTCTAAGGTGGAGAAAAATGATTGAAACAGCGATAGAACAAATTTTAAAGCATGCAAAGAAAAAGAAAAAAATAAGCGCAATTTCCTCAAATCCTCTGGGAAAAATAGAGGAAATAAGAAAATTATTCAAAAAAGAAAAAAATTTTCTTGAGGTTCTTGATATGTATGAAATGTTCAGGAAAATTGACGAATTGAGAACTGAAAGAATAGGAGAATTCAGAAAAAATGTAGCTCTCAAAATTTTTTATCAGGGAAAGGAAATAAATGTAGATTTGGAAAAGCTGAAAGATTATGCTGGGAAGTTAGAAAAGTTTATAAGCACTACAAAGCAATTTCTTCTATCAAAGTA
>CAZOAN010000011.1:0-17562 GCA_964577855.1 Candidatus Woesearchaeota archaeon
TTATCAACAAAATGTCCTATCCAGCAAGTTGAAAGTCCTGATTCTGTTATTTTTAAAAGAAAGTTTTGAATTGCTGCCCCTGCCTGTTGTTTCAAATAATTTTTTCCTCTTTCTTCAAAAGAGATTTCTGTTCTTAGGGGAGTTGTGCATACCACTACAACATATTTTGCCTGATTTATGAATTGCTGTTGTGAAGCTTTTGACATTTCATTTATCTTTTTTTCATCATCAACTAGAATAAACTTAAGGGAGAAATTATTTCCTGCCATTGGAGCATAGCGCATAGAATCTATGCATTCTATTATTGTCCTCCAATTTGGTTTCTTTGAATTGAATTTTCTTACGCTTCTTCTTGAATGAATTATTTTGTCCAGCATGATTCAATGTAGTAAAAGGATTATTTAAATTTAATCAAACCTTATTTCTCCTCCCCCAAAAACCTTTTCACCCCCATAGAGAACAATTGCCTGTCCTTCGCTTATTCCTGTAATGGCTTCTTTTAGTTCAACTTCGTACTTCTTGTTTTTTTTGTTGTAATATATTGTGCTTGGAAGCAATTCTCCAACATGGCGGATTCTTGAGAATACTCTTGTTTTTTTGTCCTTGAATTTTTCTTTATTTTCTGAAATTAAATGTAAATCTTTTATTATAATCTTTTTCCTAAAATTTAAGGGATGATTCTTTGGAGCTGCAATAATTATATTCTTTTTTATATCTTTTACAGCAACATACCATTTGGATGGTTTGTTTTTATCTCCTCTATCTAATTCAAAGCCATATCTTGGGCCTAAACGCTGTCCAATTGTGTAATAATAAATTCCATCATGTTCTCCTATTGGCTTTCCTTCTGGATTTAGAATTTTCCCTTTTTTTGATTTTATTTTTTTTTGAAGAAATTTCTTAAGATTTACTTTTCCTACAAAACATATCCCTACTGTTCCTTTTTTATTGTAATTTGGGAGTTTATTTTTATGTGCAATTTTTCTTATTTGTTCTTTGTTGTAATTTCCTATTGGAAATAATGTGTGTTTTAATTCATTCTGCTTTATTTTGTAAAGAAAATAAGATTGGTCTTTTGATTCATCTTTTCCACGAAGCAGTTCATATAAACCGTCCTTATTTTTTTTAACTCTTACATAATGTCCTGTTGCTATAATGTTTATTCCTCGTTTCTTTGCTTCTTTTAATAATAAGGGGAATTTTATTTTTTGATTGCAATCTATATCTGGATTGGGAGTTATTCCTTTTTTGTATTTATCAAACATCTTTTCAATTACCTCTTTTTTATATTGTTTTTCAAAATCGAGAGTAATTAAAGGGATATCCAATTGAGAAGCAATTTTAAGTGCCATTTTTTTTTCAGTTCTCCAGGCACATTTTCCAGTGAGTGGGTCTTTAGTATCAGACCAATTTTTCATAAATGCTCCAACAACTTCATATCCTTTTTTTTTGAGAAGAAGCGCGGCAATTGAAGAATCAACTCCCCCTGACATTGCTAAGAGAACTTTTTGTTTTTTTGTTTCAAAGCCCATAAATTAATTTAGAGAATAAACATTATAAGGTTTTTTGATATGGCAAACTTTAAATAAGGTTTTAATTTTCAATTCTTAAGTAAGTATATATGCCCTGGTAGCTCAGTTGGTTAGAGCGCACGGCTGTTAATAATTACAACAGTAACCGTGAAGTCGTAGGTTCGAGTCCTACCCGGGGCGCTTTATTTTTTCATATCTTTCAAACCCAAATCAATAATTGGTTCTAGACGGTGCTTCTCGAGATAAGCATAAACATGTGCTTGTTTTGAGCCTTTTATTAAAAGCTTACAAGCTTCTTCTACAGTCCTTATATTCTCAGCATATCCTATAATTCCGAGCTTATTTTCTTTAATTTCAAGATAGCATTCACTTAAATTTGAGATTGTCTTAAGTGTTTTTCCCTTTCTTCCTATTATCCTTCCACGAATTCTCTCAAAGTTTTTTTGATTTGAATATTCTTTTATATTTAATATTTCAAATATAAAATCCTCTTTTTTTATTTCCAGTGCATTTGAAAAAGGAAATCCAAAATCAAGAGCTTCAATTACTTTTTCTGCAATATATTCTTCTTCTGGTTTTCCAGAGAGATAAACTTCCTTTCCCCTTGTTTTTATAATTACATCTAATTCTTCTTCGAGTCTATCTTTATTTTTTATTATTCTTGGTATTTTCTCACATATTATTTTTTTCATGTGCAAAAGTAGTTTGTTTGATTAATAAGTTTAAAGGGTGCATGCCCCATAGGTTTTCCATATTTCATAATTATCACCTGCTTTAATTGAACTTGAAGAAGTATAGAATTTTATATAACTCATATTATAAATTTGTGGAATAACAGGAGTTACAAACTTTTCTATTTGCAAACAAGTACCTCCCAGTAATCTTACCCAATAATCTGTATAACTGACTCCTGATTTAGGCAAATTATCACTATCAAAATATATCCCTGCACTTATCGGCCAGGTAGAATTAACAATTCCAGTATTTAGAAATACTTCTAAAACACATATTCCTGCTAGACTACACAGTTCTCCTCTTGTTTCATTACATTCTCCGCATACTCCACATCCATTAAGAGCAGTTCCACAATTTCTTCCTCCAGAACAGTCTGGAGTGCACATTTCACACAAACCACTAATATTACAAGTATAACTTATGTTGTAGTAGGGGAGGAGTTCACACCAACCACAGCTTCCTCCGCATCCATTGCTTCCACATTCTTTGTCTGTGCAATCATCAGGCATGCAAGTTACCACACAAATACCCCCGTCACAATAAGATCCCTCTTCACATTCTCCACAGATTCCACAATCATTTAATGAATCTCCACACGTAAATTGATTATTGTTACAATCTGGTGAAAGTGTTCCAATGCAACTTCCTTCAAGTCCATCACTGCAAGTTGTTCCTATGCAAGTAGTTATGTTGCATGAGCAATCTGGCTCACCCCCGGATTCTGCACTACATTTTCCTAATACACAATATGGTGTTGAACCTGAACAAATTCCGCAAATTCCTCCGCATCCATTATCCCCACATACTTTGTTAACGCAATTAATTATACAGTTTGTAGGAATATATATTCCTCCACTATCTCCTCCAGTATAATAATAAGTATCAGCAATACCTCCTGTTGTTGTTTTTCCAGAAGAAGTTTTAAGAATAGGGAATATAGATACACTAACTATTTTTCCTGTATAATCCACCACAAAAGTTTTTATTTCCAATTGATTTAGGGTTATATTTCTTTTTTCATAAAGATGGGTGTTCTTTCCATCAAAAATTGAAAAAATTATTCCTTCGAGCTCTCCCTCCCCGGGATTTCTTTTAACTTTTATATTTGTATTTATTACCATATTTGTTTCATTCCTTGGTTGAATTACAGAAAGTATTTCCAAATTAATTGTAAATTTTCCAAGAGAGATATCTTCAGAACCCCGGTTTATAATTGTTCTTATAACTCCCCAGACTATTGCAACTGCTACAATTACAAGGAGAATTATTAAAAGTGTGGCAATAACAGTAGACAAACCTCTGTTATCCTCTTTTTTCATAATTTAAATCAGTAAATAAGGTTAATAAATATTAGGTTTTGATTGTTAATTTTTAAAAAGTTTAGTTATATCACTAAAACATTATATTGGAAAAGTAGTTATTGTGGTAAAATCATAACATTGTTCAACTTTACATTAATCTCATAACTGTTACAGATAATTAAATGATTTATTAAAAAGAATTCTAGAACTCTTTTTTTTCTGTTTTTATATATCCATTTCTTTTGAGCCATTCAATCTGGTTTGAAGGATATTTAAAAATTACATCCCCTTTAGATTTGTCTAATTCCCAGGGTTCAACAAGAACCACATCTCCTGGGCGAAGCCATAATTTCCTTTTCAATCTTCCAGGAACACGAGAGTTTCGCGTTTTTCCATCCAAGCAGTTAACTTTCATTTTGTTTCCTCCAAGACGCTCCTCAATTATTCCAATAACTTCCTCTCCTCTTGGAATTTTTGCCCTTGTTATATGAACTTCTTCATCATTATTTTCTCCCTTGTTCTCTTCGTCAGAAAACTTTTCTGGAGATTCTCCAAATTCGTTTGGCATATTTTAAAAAAAGAAAATGAGTTTTTAAGGTTGGTGGTTTGAAAAGTTGTTTCTTACATAAGAACCAACGCAAATGGAATATTAGCAATCCTTCTTATTCCCTCTTTTGAAATTATTCCTGTTTCCAGAGCAGTTTTTATTGATTTTTCTCCAATTATATTAAATGTTGAATCTTCAAGTTTCATCTCCCTCATTATTTCAGAAACCTCTTCTTTTGAAGATTCTTTTCCTTTGAAGAAATTTTCTTTGACATCAAGCTGGAATTTTTCTTCTTCAAATTTTTTTCCAAGCAGTTCTTTATCACAGATGGCTACAACATCCCTATAGGATTTTATTACATTCACAAACATTTTCAGTAACCTTTCTTAGCTTCACCTGATTTAATCGCATTTTCTGCATTGACTGCAGACATCATAGCACACATAGATGTGTCACATTCAGGACATTTTCCTTTTGCCATAAAACCGCCTCTCTGCGTCTTGTTTATTACAGGGCCTTTCATTTTTTGTCCCTTCTTTTTACATTTTACACAATAAGCTTCAACCATTTTTTACCTCCCTTAGTTTAATTGAGATAGGGTTCTCAAGAAATTTTGTTTTATAAATATTTATGTTTTACCTTTAACTTATTTTTTATTTAAAAAAGAATTAACAAAACTATATTTTTTCCCTTGCAGGATGTTTTGCCCCGCAGGCCAAGCAATGAATAAAATTGAGACGATTTTCTTTTCTTAATTCTGTGTCGGGTTTTCCACATTCTTTGCATATTACAAATTCTTTTATGTATTGTTCTATCTTTGTATTTATTTTTGAGCTTGGTATTTTGTTGTTAAGAATGAGCCTATCACCTTCTCTCTGTCCCGAAGTTGCAAGTTCTTTAAGTATAAATTTTTGAAAGTGTTCTGGATTTCTTCGTATGTAAGAAGCAATGTTAAGAAAATTAGTGAGAATTGTCTTTTTGCCTTCAATATGCCCTTCTATGTTAGGTATTTCAAATCTTCCCCCACTTCCTTCAACAGATTTTACTTTTGTGTAGGCTTCGTCAAGAAGTTTCTCGTATTCTGTCATAGATTAATTTTGAGAAGATATTTTATAAGGTTTGTGTTATCCCAAATATCTTACTTTTCCTGGACGAGGTTCAAATATAATCCCTTCTTCAAGGAATTTTTTTATTTCCTGATTTATTATATCAGGAGAAATATCTTTTAATTTTATTATTAACTGCTCTTTTTCAACTCCACCTTCTTCTTCAGCTTCTTTTATAAGAGAAATTATACTGTCTTTTATTGCCACAACCCGGCTTTTTTCTATGGGGGGTGCCTTTGGAGAAGGGGTTTTTTCAAATTCTAATTTTCTAATAAGCAAATATTTTGTATTTTGCTCTTTTATTATTTCTGGCTGAATGTAGGTTTCATTGTTCCAGTGTCTCAACACCCCTATTACGAGAACTGTCAATCCCTGTGTAATCTCTTTAAATTTTGCAATATCATCTCCAAAAATTTTAAGACTTATTTGTCCTGAACCATCATCTAGTTTGAAAAAAATATATTTTCTTTCCCCTTCACTTTCATACTTATCAACTATATTTCCAATAATATTGACACGCACAATTTTTTTATCTCCTAATTCCAAAAAAGAAAATCTCTCACCATCTATGACAGGCTTTCCCATGAGAATATCCCCCACTCTTAACTTATATGCAACATTTCTTTTGAATTGTCCTTCTTCCGCCATATCAAACAAAAAATAAATAGTGTTTATAAGTTTTTATGAACAATAATATGAATTAGA
Source organism: Candidatus Woesearchaeota archaeon (assembly GCA_964577855.1). GTDB lineage: Archaea > Nanobdellota > Nanobdellia > Pacearchaeales > GW2011-AR1 > MWBV01. The sequence continues at coordinate 5,927 of CAZOAN010000011.1, forward strand.
AAATTAGAAAACTCCGATATATCCTTTCTTTGGCCTGTAAATTTCATTATCTTTAATCAATCTGTTTATCACATCTTCAAGTTCGTCTTTTCCAAGTTTTCCTTCAAGCTCTTTTTCAAGTTCTTCATAAGGAATCATTTTTCCCATTTTGCTTTCAAGCGCAGTTATAACTTCTTTGACCATAAATATTTTGGTTCTTTGAGAAGAAGAAAACTTCCCTGATATTTTATCTATATCAAATGTTTTGGACTCGTAATCATAACCCACTTGCATAAGATAATATTTCATTAATTCTATTGATTGTTTTGCATCCTCTCTCGATACTTCTTCACTTAATCTCAATTTAGCTGAGGCTTCTGCCATTCTTATGAGTGCCTGCAATTGTCTTGCTGAAATCGGGATTGGTCTCATTGCACTTTCAGATGTAACTGGCTTGTTTCGCAATTCAACATAGAATTTTTTAAGTTCATCAACTGCTTCAGTGCTTAATTTTGGATTTATTTTTTGTTTTGCATATGCAACATATTTTCTGAATAAAGTTGTGTCTATCAAAACATCTTTTGTATCTTTTTGATGCTCTTTTAAAACATGAGATGCAATTTTTTCATCTTTATTTCTGTCTGGTAAATCCCTTAATGTAAATATAATATCAAATCTGTTGATAAGTGTTGGAGGAAGATCAATTTGTTGGGGAATTGGCATGAAGGGGTCAAATCTTCCGAATTTCGGATTTGCAGCAGCAAGAACAGAAGTTTGTGCTTTGAGGGAGGCTTGGACATTTGCTTTTGAAATTGTTACTGTTTGCTGTTCCATTGCTTCATGCATGGCGCTTCTATCTGTGGGATCCATTTTTTCAAGTTCATCTATACAAACCAGTCCTTTATTTGCAAGAACCATTGCTCCTGCTTCAAGACTCCATCCTCTGAGATATTCATCTCTTACAACTGTAGCAGTTAAACCTGCTCCTGATGCTGATTTACCTACAACATATCTTCCTTTTGGGGAAATATTTGACATGAATACCAAAGTTACACTTTTTGCTACACCTGGGTCACCTATTAACAAAATATGTATATCTCCTCTTGATTTTGAGCCATCAGACATTTGTTTTCTAACTCCTCCGAATAATTGCAAAACTAAAGCTTTTTTTATTTCATCATATCCCCAAACACTTGGAATAATGCTTTTTGCTAAATTTTCAAATATTTTTGGGTCTTCAGATAATTCATGAATCTGTCTTTCATCTTCCTCATTTATATCCAATTCTTCAAAAGTTTCTTCCATTGGAATAATATTATTTGCTTCTACTGCAAGTTCAAATCTAGTTGATAATCCTCCTGTAGTAAGGGGAACTGGAACTTCTTTTAAAATTCCTATAACTTTTATTTTTGCTCCAGGAGTTGTTTTATCTTCCATTTTTGGCTCAACTAAATCTTCTTTTACAAACACATTCATTCTTTTGGGTTGTTCTCCTCCTGAAAGAGATTCAGGAGATTCTTCAACAACTAATCTTTGAGTATCAACCATATCTTTTGAAATTAATCTGAAACCCCCTCTTCTCCCACAAGAACATCTTGAAGGCTCCCTAAACTTCTTTTCAATTTGAAGAACAGATATGACTGTCCCACAGCTTGGGCATTCAAATTTCGCATTTACAACCTGGGGACGAACATCTGATGCCTGCCTTATTATTCCTTCAAGTATTACCAGCTCATTGAGGTGCTTTGAACGGATATTTCTTATTTTTAATTGATGGGCTTCTGAAAGATTTTTCAATCTTACACGAGCTTTTTCTATAAGCCCAAGTTGTTCAACTGCTTGCTCTAATATATTTAATGTCTCTTCAGGATTTATTATTATCTCATCCGAAAGCTTATTTGAAAATTCTGTAAGCTTCATAAAATCAAGATAAATAACATTTGTTCTCTTGCGTATGGATTCTCCTAAGTCTTCTTTGTTAAAATTAAAGAAATTCTTTGCTTCTATTATTAAGTCCTCTGATTTCGGCTTCTTTTTAGAATCCCCCTCAGATATAGTCATTGCAGATTCTTCTTCTGGATAATTATTGCTATCTTCCATTATTTTTAAAGAGAAATGGCTTTTTTATAAATTTGTATATACTATAAAATGTATTGAATTATTTGTAGTTCTTAAGAGCAGTTTTTACATTCTTCAAAAGCTGGTCCATGCTGTCTTCAAGCTGTTGCTTGTTTTTTGTTCCTGTGCAAACAAGTTTTCCGTTTGAGAAAAGGAGAAATGTGGCTGTTGGGTCAACTAACTTATAAACAAGCCCAGGAAATTGTTCAGGTTCATATTCAGTGTTTTCCATTTCAAGTGCAAGAAAATTAAGATTAAGCTTAAGTTCAATGCTTCCAGAAGCTACTATGTTTTGAACTGTTATTTTTGGTTTTCCAGTGATATTTACACTTATTTTTTTAAGCTGTTTTATTACAGCATCTATAACTTCTCTGACTTGTGTTAAAGATTTTGTTCCTGTGCATACAAGGTTTCCTGATGAAAAGACTAATACTGCTGATTTTGGCTCTTTAACTCTTAAAACCAATCCAGGAAAAGTTTCAGGATTATATTCTGTATTTGGCTGGGTTCTTGCGAGTTTTGTCAGAGGAACTGGTTTGCCTAGAGAAGCAGTCGCAACAATATTTTGTATTTTATAATTGCTTTTTGTATGTGCCATTATGAGTTTATAAAGAAAAAATGGGTTTATAAAGGCTTCTTCGGTGAGAGGGTTAATTATATATTTTAGATTTTATTTTTTGAAATTCTTTTCTATATATTCAATAAGTTCGCTTCCTTTTATCTGTGCACTTGAAGGCCCGGCTCTTATGTAGAATTCTTCTTCATTATCCTGAGATTTTAAGAAAACAGGCTTATTTCCTTTTTCACATTCTATTTTTAAAATTATCTTTCCATCAACGTCAATAAATTTGGGTTTTATAAGAGGAAGACTATTCTTTCCTAATTTGGTTTTTATGAGATTAGTAATATGTAGGGAGAATTTATCTGAATTTAGAAAATTATCTTTTTCTATTCCAATTATCTCTTTTGAATCATTTATTCCTATTAAAAGAGTCCCTCCTTTATAATTTATAAATCCTGCCATTGTCTTTAAGGCAGAATATTCTATTTTCCTGTCAATTTCATTTGTATGGAGATTTGTTCTAAAAGTTGATTTAAATTCAAGATTTTCACTTTCCCCTCTCTTTATTAATTCAAAAATTTCTTCCTTTAAAACCTCTGATTTTTTGAATAGATTTGGATTTTTTTCTGTTACATTTTTAAAAAATTCCCTTAATATTCCTTTAGGATACTTCATATAAAAGTATCCTATTATTGAAGATATGGTTGCCCCCAAAACAACAAAGGTAAGAGTCTGCATGGAGTATGATAAATTGCTTGCAGAAAGAGGGTATTTTAGAAGTAATTTCAAGTAATATTTTGCAAGCTCTATTGCAACCCCAAATACCACAGAAAAATTAAATGAAAATAATATTATAAGAAAATAATTTTTCTTTATTTGATTTGCCGAATATAAAATTGCAAGAATCATAAATCCTATGAAAGAAACAGATATACCAAAAAATATTGGAACAATTATTCCGCTTATCTTTCCAAGAAGGAGGGTAATTATTACAAATATTAAAAGAGACCATTCAAAAATCCTTGGGATTTTTATATTATATTTTGACTTTATTATTTGCGGGACAAACATAAGGATTAGCAAAAATATATTTGTGGAAACTATGTGCCAGAGATGATTGTAAATTCCGCTTATTATTGATAATACTAAAATAAGTTTTATTGATAAAGATAAATAATCTCCTGTTTCTGACATGAAATATGAAAGATAAAAGAGTTTATATTTTTTTATGATTTGTGAGAATATATCCCTCCCGCCCACCCTTAGAAAAGAAGAATTAATTAGTGATAAAACAGGATTGTTCAACTATTATCAATCTAATAATTTAATCTAGAATAGCTGTTACAGATAACTATATTATTTTATTGAGATAATTGTTATATATCTTTATCCATATCTCCAATTTCTTTTTTGATTACCAAAATCCTTTTCAATCTCTTTCAAATTTGCAATTTCTGATAATGGTTTGTCTAATCTCAATGCAGTTATTCTTGGAAATCTTAAAGCCCATCCTGAATTGTAATTTGGAGATTTTTGGATTTCTTGATATGTTACAGCCACAATTATTCTGGGTTTTATATAAATTCTTTTTCCATCTTCTTTTTCAATAATAGGTTTTATTTTTTCTGTTAGTTCATGGAAGGAAACTTTTGTATTATCTTCCTTGCTTTCTTCTTTTTCAACAATTCCTGTTCCAACTTTTCCAACTTCAAGATATTCTCCTTTATTTTTTCCTTTGCATGAAACAATGAAACTTGAAAACCATCCAGAGCGTTTTCCTTTTCCATATTCTGCTCCTGTAATAACCAAATCCAAATCTTTTTCTTCTGGTTTCATTTTAAGCATATATCCAACTCTTCTCCCTGGTTTGTAAGGAGCTTTAATATTTTTCATCATTATTCCTTCCTGATTATTTTTCAAAGCTTCTTTATAAAATTCTTTTGCTTTTTTTTCATCAGAGGTAATTATTTGCTTTGAAGAAATTATTTTATAAGGATGATTTGTTATTATCTGTCTTACTAATTTTGCTCTTTCTTCAAAAGGCTTTCCAATCATTGATTTCCCATTGTAATATAAAACATCAAAAACATTTATTTCAACAGGGAGTTCTTCCTGAAGTTTTTCAATATGGTATTTTCGTCTTATTCTTTGGCTTATGTGCTGAAAAGAAGTATATTCTTTTGTTTTTTTATCATAACCTACTGCTTCAGAATCAAGAATTAAAGAGTTTCCCTTTACAAATTGTTTTATGTATTCAACAACCTCAGGAAATTGTTTTGTTACATTCTCAAGACTTCTGGTGAAGAGTTTAACCTCTGAATTTTTTTTATGAATTATCATCCTAAATCCGTCATATTTATATTCTATTGCGCAGGGAACTCCAAGAGCTTCAAAACCTTCTTTGATTGTTGAAACTTTTTGAGCGAGCATGGCTTTTATTGGTTTTCCAACTTGCATAAAAATTTTCTCCAATTCTTTTATGTTCTTTTTTCTGCAATAATCAAATACTTCTGCTGTATCATTGGATTTATCAATTGCTTCCTGAATCTTTTCAGAAACTTCCTTTGAATTTTCAAAAAATGCTTTTGCTAGTGCTTCTCTAATTGTGCTCTCTTGAATTCCTATTCTTAAATCTCCTATAAGTGTCCTTACTAAATAAAGTGCTTCTGAAGGCTCAGCAGAAGTTAATAATTCAGTTATGAGAGAGAGTTTTTTATCAACTGTTCCTTTTCCTTCCAATTCTGGAAGTTTTCTTAAATTTTCAAGGACTTTTTTTACAGTAAGTATGTGTGATGCAAGTGTTCTTTGCTTTTTTTCCTGAGTTAACTTTTTTGCAACTTTTCCTAAATCTCCTATTTTTTTCCATTCCTGAATAACTTTTTTTGAATCTGTTCCTGTTGCTTTTGAAATAGCTTTTATTGCAATTTGGTTTGAAATTCCAATTCTTCTTTCATCGTATTCAGGATAAATATTTCCTTCTAAAAGGTAAAGAGTTTCTCTGTCTTCTTCAGGAAGATGTTCTAAAAATTTTGAAAGAATATCTCTTTTTTCAAGGCGTTTTGTAGTGTCTCCAAGATTTTCATAAAGTTTAGTTAGTTTTGAATATAACATAAATTAATTAGAAAGAATAAGTTTTTAATTATTTACTCTTTAGTTTGTTCTTATTTTTCCAGAATTTTTCTGCAGCTGTTTCTAGTTTATCCAATCGATTATAATAATCTGGAAATTCATCCAGGTGAGCCAGAGCGATTTTTCCTGTCATTAAAGGATTATCATTTGTAACATTTGTATTTTTATTAATCCTTCCGTGTTCTAATTCAATATCCATTCCATGCCTGAATTGCTCTAAATTATATTTAACCTTTAACCAATTAATTTTTAATCTTTTGGATATTTCTTTTGCTTGTTTAGGAGTGAAATGTTTTTTTGGCATTTATAAAAAAGAAAGAAGAACTTTAAATAAGTTTTGGAAATTTATCTATTCCATTTAATATCTTCAGAATCTACAATTACTTCTTTTAAGTTTTTTGATATTTCCTTTACTTCTTTAACTGGAAGAGAATGGATTCCATAATTCATCCCACTGGTTATTCCTGGAATGAAAACATCTAATCTTAAAATTTCTCCTTTTTTTGGAGCATTTCCTTGATAAAAAACTCCTGGGATTAATTTATCTTTTTCATCTATAGTTAGACATACCAATTCAGTCTTATAATTTCCCTTTTCTTGTATTGTTATTGTGTAATGATTTTCAGGAGAAATAATTGCCGCGATTTTTTCTCTTATTCCTATATCATGAGAAACTTCTGGAAGGATAAAATTTCTTATTTTACTTCTTAAATTATATAGATCTGACTCTAATCTCATCTTTTAGTAAGATGATTTTGATTTTTAAAGATTATTGTTGTAAAGAAATATTTTAATTATGCATAGCATATCTTTTTCCAGAATTTGGATTTGGTCTTTGTCCAGCCCTTCTGCTTGGACGTGATTTGTTTGTTGGGTCCTTGCTTCTCAATCCTCTTGATTTCTTAGCAGAACTTGTAAGTCCCCTCAAAACCCTATTTTTATTTGAACCTTTAGTTATCCAGTTCATTGTTGGGTCGTTTTTTATTTCTGGTCTTTGGGGGTCAACACATATTACTTCATAGAAATAGTGGATTCCATCTTTTCCAACTTCATAGGAATTTAAGACTTCGAGATTTTTATGTTTGTTTGCTACTCTTTGCTCGGCAATCCATTTATAAGACATTTTTAAATTCTTTCTCGTATGCATTCTTTTGCTTCTTCTTCCCTTGTTAGGTCTTGGCCTTTTGTGTCCCCCTCTTTTTAATCTTATTCTTATTATTACAAATCCAGTTTTATCTTTATATCCAAGTGCTCTTGCTCTATCTAATCTTAAGGGTTTATCAACACTAATTTGTGCTGGTTCTTTTCTCCATTCAATCATTCTTTCTCTAAGAATTTTTGAATCAGGTTTTTTCCAAGCTTGTTTTATATAATAGTACATTCCGTGAGTCATAATTATTTTAGAAAAAGTTCATTTAAAAAGATTGGGGTAGGTTGTATAATTTTTATATAGAAGTGAGGCTGCACAGATTTGAACTGTGGACCCCTGCCTTATCAGAGCAGTGCTCTAGCCAGACTGAGCTACAGCCTCATTATTAAATTCAAAAAATTGAACTATTTATAAGTTTTGTGAGTCTCAATTCCCCTGAAATTCAAGAACAAGCAATCCTTTTGAGAAGGCATAATCTACTATTGGAAGGTTTATCTGGATAGATTTTGAATAAGCTTTCTTCTCTGCAATGGCTTTTATTTCTATGCTGTTTTCTAATGGTAAAATTGAAATATCTTCAAATGAATTTACTTCTGGTATTTCAATTTCATAACTTATTTTATCTGCAATTCTCTTCAAATTTGTTTTTGGTTCTTTTCGCGGAAGTTTAGAAAATTTTTTGACTTGTTCTTCTGAAAATTTTTTGAATTTTATTGTTTTCTCTTTTTGTTTTTCTTCTCTTATATTTTCTTTTGTTCCATTATTTAGATTTATTTCCTTTCCATTTATCATTAATTTAATTCTTGTTCTTGGATAATTATTCTGGTTTTGGATTTTAGCACTCTTTTGCATCTCTTTTTCCATTTCTTTTTCAAGCATTTTCATAGTATTTGAAAACATTTTATTCATAAAACTCCCACTTATTCCTCCTAGTTCTCCAAATAAAGAATTTGAAAGAGATTCTGTTTCACCGAAAGAATCATTTTCTCCAAGCATCCCAAATTCATCTTTTCTTTGATTCTTTTTTAAGGGAGTCCCACATGTTGGGCAAAAGCTATCCCCTTTGCTTGTTTTTTTTCCACATCTTTGGCAGGTTTTCTTTGAGAACATAAACGTCAATAATCATCTGGTTTTAAATAACTTTTCGTTTGATTTTTACTATATAAATTCTTAAAAAGAAAGGGGAATTATTCAATTTATGGAAGAAAAGTTAAGAAATATACTAGAGAAGCCAAAATTTTCTTTTAGAGAAAGGCATATTCTTTGGAACTGGGAAAAGTCCCAAAAAAGCGAGATGGAAAAAGAATTTGTGAGATACCATTTTGTAATTGTTGATGATAAATTTAGAGAGGGTAAAATTGAAAAAATAATTTCCAACTTTCATAAGAAGAGTATAGTAAATTATTCTTTTGAGGAAATAAGAAGAATTGAAGGTAAATTTGAAGGAACAGGGTTTAGATATTTATTTATTACTTATGATTCTCAGTACACTCCGCAATTTTTAAGTTTTGAAAAAGTTTCAAAAAATGTAAAAAGAGACTTTAATTTGAGAGAAAGGAAATTTGGAAGTTTAGAGGATTATGTTGAAAAATTGTATGGATAATTAACTTTTTATATCTCTTTTCTATAGTTTTGGTATGGAAAAAAAATTTTATGTTACAGCAACAATACCTTATGCTAATGCTCCCCCCCATATAGGGTTTGCGTTAGAAATTGTTCAAGCAGATGTTTTAGCTAGATGGAATAGGCTTTTAGGGAAGGATGTTTTCTTTTTAACTGGCACAGATGAGCATGGCTCTAAGAATTATAAACTTGCTGGAGAGAAAGGATTAACCCCCCAACAATTCGTGGATAAGAACTCTGCTTTTTTTAGCGAATTGATAAAAGCACTTAATATTTCTAACAATTATTTTATTAGAACAACTGATAAGAAAGTTCATTGGCCTGGGGTTTTTGAAATATGGAAATTGTTGGAAAAAAAAGGAGATATATATAAGAAAAAGTATGAAGGGCTTTATTGTTCGGGTTGTGAAAGGTTTATAACAGAAAAGGATTTGATCGGTAAAAAGTGTCCTGATCATCCAAATTTAGAAATTGAAAAAATAGAGGAAGAAAATTATTTTTTTAGACTGAGCAAATATTCAGATAAAATAAAAGAGTTAGTTGAAAATGATAAATTTAAGATTTCTCCTGAAAAATGGAAGAATAACTTTCTTGGGTTAATCAAAGAGGGTTTGACAGATGTTAGTTTTTCTAGAGACAGGAAGCATCTTCCTTGGGGTATTCCTGTTCCCAGGGATGAAAATCAGATTCTTTATGTTTGGGCTGATGCTCTTACGAACTATTTAACAGGCATAGGATATCCTGATAAAAAATATAAAAAATATTGGCCAGCAGATATTCATGTTGTTGGCAAGGATATGCTGAGGTTTCATGCAGGGATATGGCCAGGAATGTTATTGAGCGCTGGAATAGAGTTACCTAAAAAATTGATTGTTCATGGTTTTTTAACAGTTGATGGACAAAAGATGTCAAAATCATTGGGTAATGTGGTGGCACCTCTAGAACTTCTTAAAAAATATTCTGCAGATAGTCTTAGATATTTCTTAGCTAGGAGTATCCCTTTTGGGGAAGACGGAGATTTTTCAGAACAGGCATTAATTGACAGACATAATAATGAGCTTGCAAACAAGCTTGGAAATTTAATTTCAAGAGTTTCCAGTTTGATTGAAAAGAATGGAATTGAAAAGACAAAGAACTCTCTTATTAAAAAATTGAATTTGAAAAAAATAGAAAAACTTTTTGATAATTTTGAGTTTGATAAAGTGCTTAATGAAATATTTGCTTTTATTGATGTTTGTAATGAATATGTTCAGAATAAAAAACCCTGGGTTTCAGGGGACAAAAAAATTCTTTATGAGTTGGCTGATTCAATTAAAGCAATTGCAATTTTGTTATCTCCTTTTATTCCTTCAACCTCTGAAAAAATTGCAAACCAGTTCCAATTTAAAATTGAATTTAAAAATATAAAGAACCCCCTTAATGAAAAGAGCAAGATAATTAAAAGTGAAATCTTATTTAAGAAAATATAATTTATTACAATTAATTTTTTAAACTCTTTTTTCTTTATTCTTGTTATGGAAGGAATAATTGAATTTTCAGAATGGCAGAAACTTGATTTAAGAGTTGCTGAAATTAAAAAAGTTGAAGATATTGAAGGAGCTGATAAGCTTTACAAATTAACTTTAGATGTTGGTTCTGAAATTGGAGAAAGAATAATTTGTGCGGGAATTAAGGAATTTTACTCTAAGGACGAACTTAAAAATAAAAAGATAATTCTCTTTACAAACTTGAAACCAAGAGTAATGAAAGGGGTTGAATCCCGAGGCATGTTATTGGCTGCATGCACAGAAAATGAAGAAGAAGTTGTTTTAATTTCACCTGAGAAAGATATTGAAAACGGGATGAGAATTAGTTAAAATAAAATCATTAAAAACATTCTCTTTGGAATGTATATTTAGATACATATATATTTAAAAAATTCTCTATTCTAGTCTGAATCATGGAAGAATATACTTCTGAAAATGCTTTAGAACTTTTGAGTTTAGCTAAAATTTCTTTGCCTTTAAATGAATTAGATTTATTTAATTATAAATTTACAGAAATTTATGGTTCTTCTGAAAAATATAATGATTTTATTCAAACTGTTTGGAGAATTTATTCAGAAATTCTCCCATTTGAAGCCCATCCTGATAGAAATAACCAAATTAATCTTCTTGATAAAATAAAGAGAGATGAACTTTTTCAGAAAAATGTAATTGATTCAGGGATTTCTGAGAAAATAAGGGAAGGTATTTCTCTTAGTAATTTAGTTAAGAATTCTAAGATTAATTCATTCTCTTGAAAATTCTTCTCCAAAAAGGAGGCCTATCTTTATCAGAATTATATTCTGCATTTACTATTCGTGCAGCAATTTCCTTGTAAGCTCTTGAAGCATTAGATTGTGGATGTGTATGAATAATAGCATCTTTTTGATTTAATGACCTTTTAACATTCATATCTTCTGGAATCATTCCCAAAATGGGAGTTTCAAGCATATCTTTTACTGTTTCAGAACCCATTTCTATTTCATCTTTTCTCACTCTTGTAACTATAACTCCTAAAACAGATTTTTTCATCTGTTCAGCAAGTTTTATTGTTTTAAGGGCATCAGTTATTGCAGGCATTTCAGGATTTGTTATAATTATAATCTCATCAGCTAATTCCATGGTTGAAAGTGTTTCTTCTCCCAGACCTGCAGCACTATCCACAATAATATATTCTGATATTTTTTTGAAATCTTTTTTAAAATCATTTATTCTTTCGGGTTTCACCCTCCTCAATTCTTTTATAGAAAGTGAAGAAGGCATTACTTTTAAGCCTGATTCATGCTCATAAACTGCTTCCAAAGCATCTGCTTTACCAAGCAAGACATGGTTGAGATTTATAGGCACTTCAGGAGAATTAAGGTGAATTCCAACATTTGGGGTGGATAAATTTCCATCAATTATAAGAACGTCTTTTCCAAAATAATTCATAGCAGCACCCAAATTTATTGCAGTTGTTGTTTTCCCAACACCGCCTTTGCCGGAAGTTATTACAATTATTCTGCTCATTTTATAAATTTTTGTAGAATTTTTTAATCTACTTTGATAGAAG
>CAZOAN010000012.1:0-8387 GCA_964577855.1 Candidatus Woesearchaeota archaeon
TTATTTTCAAGATGATTGATCCAGACTTTTTTCTTTTTACTATTGATAATATCCCTAATATTTTCTTGCAGTTTATTTTAGAAATACCTTACATAATTCATTTAGTTTTAACCTTGGTCTTATTAGCTTTAAGGTACATTGTAGTTATTTGTGGGGTTGCTTTATTTCCAATAGGGATATTTTGTTATTTAATCGAACCCTTGCGAGCTTATGGAAAATTAATCTTAAATGTGCTTCTGGTCATAGCAATTCTTCCTTTCTTTTATTCAATTGTCTTTCTTGCTTCATCTATGCTTCTGAATATCACATTATTCCAGAATATGAAAATAATTCTCATGATCGCATCATTTACAATAATAAATTTTGGAACACTAATCGTTTTAGCGTTTGTAATAATAAAAGCAGCACTAAAAGTTATTACTCCGATTATGAAGGTGGCTGGTGTTGTGGCAAAGGTGGCCGCAATTTAAAATGTATGAAATACCCCAACAATTAGAGTATAAGGAAAAGATAATATTTGGCTTGACTTTTCAGCAACTAATCTATGCTTTAATCTTTTTTCCAATACTCTTTGTTATTCTTTTTAGAATAAATGCCCCATTATCAACAAGAATCTCAATAGCAATATTTCCTTTTGCAATTGCTTGCGGATTTATTTTCCTTAACTTATCTTTTCATGTAAAAAATTGGATTATATGGTTTAAGTCGAGAGAAGTTAAGACAAAAGAAAAGATGGAAAGGTGGTTTTACATCAAAGAGATAAAAAATAATCTTATTATTACTAAAAATAAGAAGTTAGCAGTGATTAAAGTTGAGCCAGTTAATTTTTCAATTAAACCACAAGGTGAACAGGAAGCGATAATTCTCGGATTTCAGAAATTCCTTAATTCATTAGACTTTCCAGTTCAGCTTTTAATGACAACTGAAACTCTTAACTTAGAAGAATATCTAGAAACATTAAAAGATAAGATAGACAAGTCAAAGACAGATGTTTTCGGAGAGTATAAAGAACATATCAAGAAAGTAATCAAAGACAATAGTGTAATGAACAGAAATTTTTACATAGTAATCCCCGAAGTCAGCAATATAGAAATTCAAGTTAAAATTTGTGAAGATAGATTAAATGGGTTAAATCTTAAAACTTCTCGTTTAGGAGATCAAGAATTACAAAGTATTTTTAGGAAAATATGCAATACAGATAAAGAATTATTGCCTAAAAAAATAGAAAATCAGATTGATTTCTTGAAAATTGATAATAAACTTCTTACAAGAGTCATTTATGCTCATGGTTATCCTAGAATTGTTGAAGCTGGATTCTTAGATAGAATAGTAAGCTGTTCTGGAAACTTTGATTTATCAATGCACATGGAACCTTATCCTTTAGAAACTACAATAGTCAATATTAACAGAGAGTTGCAAAAACAAAGAGCTGATTTGTATTCTGCTAATCTTAAAGGGCAGTTAAATCCTAGTTTAGAGATAAAATATCAAGATACTCAAAAAACTCTTGAAAATTTGCAAAAAGGTAAAGAGAAGCTGTTCAACATTAGTTTTTATGTGAACTGCAAAGGACATAATAAAGAAGAATTAGATTTGCTTACTAAAAAGATAGAGTCAGAACTTAATGCTCTTCTGATTATTCCAAAGCAAGCTAGATTTAGAATGATTCAGGGTTTTAAGTCATGCCTTCCATTAGCTGATAATGTCTTAGGAATGAAAAGAAACCTTACAACTCCGCCTTTATCTGCGTTTTTCCCATTTACTAGCTCGTTTTTCAAGTATGATAAAACAGGAATATGGTTTGGGTTGAATAAGAACAAAATCCCAATTATCAGAGATATATTTAAGTTATCTAATGCAAATGGGATTTGTCTTGCTACATCTGGCTCTGGAAAAAGTTACATGGCTAAGTTGTTTATCTCGAGATATTTGCTTAATGGAACAAAAGTCATGATAGTTGACCCGCAAGGCGAGTATAGGGCATTAGTTGAAAGGTTTAATGGCCAGAGAATTGACTTATCAAGAACTTCTGGGACAATGATTAATCCATTAGACTTGATGGGGCATGACTACCCTGAAAAAAGGCTTGCTTTGATGGATTTAATGCCGGTTATGTTAGGTGAATTAACAGAACCTCAAAAATCTTTCATAGACAGAGCATTAACAGAAGCTTACAAGAGAAAAGGGATAAGGATGGAATTTGAAGAAAGTTGGAATAATGAACCACCTGTTTTGAAAGATGTCTTAGATGCTTTAAGAGGGATGGAAAGAAAAGCCATAACACTTGAAAGGTCAACAATAAGAAGCTTGATGAACAGACTTGATATTTATGTTAATGGGGTTTTTTCATTCTTAAACAAACAGACTAAAATTAATTTTGGCAATGGATTTGTTTGCTTTGATATTGGAAATCTTCCTAAACAAGTTAAGCCAGTCATAATGTTCCTTGTTCTTGATTATGTTTATATGAAGATGAAAAAGGATCTAGAAAGAAAAATTCTAGTTATAGATGAAGCTTGGTCTTTGTTAAGCAGGACAGAAGATGCAAGTTATATTTTTGAGATAGTTAAGACTTGCAGGAAGTTCAATTTAGGCTTATTCTTAATTAATCAAGAAGTTGAGGGCATGCTTGAATCAGAAGCAGGAAGGTCTGTTTTAGCTAATACATCTTATACTTTGCTTTTAAGACAAAAACCAGCAGTAATTGAAGATATTCAAAAGACATTTCATTTAAGCAATACAGAGAAAGTCAATCTTTTAACAGCAAATGTTGGTGAAGGTTTATTATTAATGGAAGATGAACATTCTGAAATTAAAATAGTTGCATCAGAATTAGAGCACAAACAAATTACAACAAACGCTGACGAAATTCTAGCGAATAACCATAACAATTCAAATAAAAAACAAGAACAAACTAAACCAACACAACCAACTGCTAAAAAGGTTTCGCAGAAACCAGCAGTTAAGGTTGTTATTTCTGTTGATAAAGATAAAAGATTTTACAGACATAGAGATCTTAATCTCAATGACATAAAATACTTGATTGCAGAGGGCTATAAACAATACAAATTCAAAAGTATTTTTGGGAATAAAAAAGAGTTCTATCTTCTAAAACCAAATTATAATGAAAGCCCACAGCATTTTTTCTTGATTAAGGACATTGAAAAATATATAAGAAAGTTCACAGACAAGGTTCAAATTTTCAACACCGGAAAACCAGACATTGTTTTTGAAGTAGATAACAAAAAGTATGCAGTAGAAATCGAAACTGGAAAAGTTCTTTTAACAACTAAGAAAAAGTTTATCGAAAAAGTCAGAACACTCAAGAAAAATTATGGTAAAAATTGGTTTTTTGTTGTAACAAACAAAAATTTACAGCCAAAATACTCAAAATTTGGTGAAACTCACACAAAATCAACAATAGCAAATAAACTTTTTCGATTATCTAAAAATGACTAAGGTGTATAAAATTTCTCCACTTGATTTTTCGGGTTTTTGGGGGTATTTAATCAAAAACCCCGAATATAAAATTTGTGGTGGAGAAATTTTCTCCACTCGACTTATTGAAAATTAACCAATATCATGCTCAAACTAAATTAATGTAGGAGGTAAAACAAAATGGAAAAAAATGCCAGAACAAATGAAAAAATGGTTGCTTTTAGCAAGACAAGAGTAGAGCAACTCAACAAGCAACCTATCTTAGAGAATCAAATAACCAAAAGTGAAGATGGCAAATGGATTATTCATAGAACAATAATCACAGACATCAAGCCAGTTTCTTATTTTGAGAAAGTCTTGGATTAGTTATTCTAAGCTCGCACGCCTTCGGGCGTGCTCGCTTCTTTTTACTCATATCTCAAAGCATCAACAGGATTTAATTTAGATGCTTTGTAAGCTGGAATTAATCCAGAAACTACCCCGATTAAAATTGAAAATAATAATGCCCCTATTATTAATTCTGGACTAAGATAAACAGAAGATCCAAACATGCCAAACATGCCCCCTCTTCCCGGACCTGTAGCAGTTTTTTGCAAACCGCCTAAAGAACTTATTGCAGTAGAAGCAAAAAAACCAATAATAACTCCACCGATTCCACCAATTAAGCCAATTAAACCAGCGTTTAGCAAGAATATCATCATTATATCCCTGTCTTTAGCCCCAATTGATTTCATAATTCCAATTTCTTTAGTTTTTTCTAGTGTAGATGTGAACATTGTATTTGCTATGCCTATTGCTCCAACAATTAAGGATATTGCAGCAATTGCTCCAAGAAAAATAGTCATTGTATTCATTGTTTCTTGTATTGTTTCTTGCATAGAAGTTGGTGAAGAAACTGTGAAATCTATTTTGCTTGAATCTATAATTCCGTGGGATAACATTAATCTTTGTGTTATAATGGTAATTGTTTCATTAGACAAAGAAATATCTCCTAATTTAACAGAGATCTGATCAAGTTTATCTGGATTATATCCTTCCAAAATATTTCTAGCAACATCAATTGGGATGTAAACAGATCTTCCCTCTTTTAATATTCCTACAACTTTAAAGGATTTATCTCCAATTGTAACTTTGCTATTAAGTGGAATTCCATCTTCAAATGTAGAAGTTACAATATTTCCCCCTAAAACAACAGAATAAGAATCCCCAGCAGTCAAAAATCTTCCAGAATCTAATTCTTCTGAAGTAATATCTTTCCAAATACTTGTATCAACTCCAGTAATACTCAAACCAGCTGTTTTAGTCATATAACCTAAATCTTCTCTTCCAGAAATCTGCCCCATAACATATTCTATATTCGGAACATTTCTTAACATTAAAACATCTTTTGAAGTTAAATTTTTAGTATCTGAACTAGAAGAAGTTTCATCCCTATTAAATTCGCCTCTTCCAAAATTTCCTGGGCCCATTGCTCTAGAAAAACCAGGACTAATAGTTATAATGTCTGCTCCAAAAGATCCTAAACGAGATTCAAGTTGCTGTTGAGCCCCTGAACTTATTGAAATTATTGCAACAACTGCTGCAATTCCAATAACTATCCCGATTATAGTTAACCAACTCCTTAATTTACTGTGAAAAAGGAGGTTTAAAGATAACTTAAATGATTTAGTCAGCTTCATTTTTCTTTCTTTTTCTTTTAACAAGAATGATGACAAGAACAACAGTCAAAATGCTAGTTAAGACAAATGCAATAAGAAACCAAGTATTTCCTCCGCTACTGGAATTTTTTGAAGCAAAACCAGTTATTTGCGAATTCTCTAAGTTAGAAGAAGACTGTACTAATTGTTGAGAAGATTTAATTTCTACTGTTTTTGTTAAAGTTTGTCTAGTTCCCATTGTATCAGTATACTGGATTTCAATTTTTAGGTTAGAATTTCCCATTGATTGCGGTGTTATTTGGAAAGAAGCTACAGAATAATCCCCTTTATCTAAATTTCCTATTATTGAAGAACTGCTTCCAGTAACTATAAAATTAGATTGGGTTGGGGTTATAATAGTTACAGAATTTGCAGGATTTTTTCCAATATTAGCTATAGAAAGAATAAGTCCGTTTGAAGAAAAATCTGAAACAGATACATCAAAATCTGTTGTTCCTCCAACAATAATTCCTGCTTTAGAAGTTTCAGTTATTGTTTCTATTGTTCTTTCAATTCTGGTTTCTCCCCCTTGCTCAATTTCTTTTTCAACTTCTTTTTCATAACGTAAAGTAAGAGTCAGTTCATATAATCCTGGTTCTGTTGAAGCAGAAGTAAATACTTTAAAAGATATTGTTTCGTCATCGCCATCATCCAATTCTTGAATAGTCTTTGTATTGCTAGATCCAATTGGGAGAATATTCCCACTTTTATCTTCCCAAGAAAAAACTAAGTTATCTATATCTTTATTTCCTGTATTTTCTATTACAAACTGCAATTCAGTTTCTTCTCCTGGAACTAAATTTGTTGGGGAAACATCAATTACTTCTACATTGTAATTGCTAGCAGATAAAACTAAAGGAATCATTAGTATAAATAAGAACATTACTGCAAAAAAAACTTTATTTATTTTAATTATAGATTTTTCCATCTTTCAATTTTATTATCCTGGTTTTATTTTTTAATTTTTTAATTAAATTAATATCGTGAGTAATTACAATAATTGTTTTTTCTTCTTCTTTATGCAATTTGTGAAGCATATTTATAATGCTTTCCCCAGTTTCGCTGTCTAAGTTTCCAGTTGGTTCATCAGCTAAAATTATTTCTGGATCATTAGCTAGTGCTCTTGCAATAGCAACTCTTTGCGCTTGTCCCCCAGATAATTCATTTGGTTTATGGTTCATTCTGTCTTTTAATCCCATCAATTCTAATAATTTTTTAGCACGTTCCTTAGAATTCTTGTTATTATTTTGGAAATCCATGGGTAAAACAACATTCTCTAAAGCAGTTAGTGTTGAAATTAAATTGAATTGCTGGAAAATAAAACCAATTTTTTTACCTCTTATCTGGGCAATTTGTGATTTAGTGAATGAAAGAATATTTTTGTTTTCTAAAGAAATAACCCCTTGTGATGGGGTATCAAGACATCCAATTAAATGCATCATTGTTGATTTTCCACTGCCACTTGCTCCACTAATAACTACAAATTCTCCCTTATTAATATTTAAGTTAACTTCTCTTATAGCATGGATGGGAAGTTTTCCCCTCTTATACGTTTTCCATACATCATTTAATTCAATTAATTTATTTTTCATTTGATCCCTTATCCTTGAAATCCTGGGGAATTGGGTCTCATTTTCATTAATTGAGAACAAAATTCATGATCTGAATTTATATTTCTGCAATAATAAAAGCATTCCATCTGATTATTATTGCAATAATTAGTTATCTCCTCGCTATTTGTTGTGCTTTCAAAGAAAGAAGTAACTGATTGTATTTGTTCTCCAGTTAATTCCATTTGTGGAAAATTTCCTCTAAAATTTGGCGATTCCTTATGAAAGAAGAACATATATCCAAAAAAGATATTGCTTGCTAGTAATGCAATAACTAAAATAATGAGGATAGTATCTTTTTTCATTATATTTAAATCAAAATTTTATTTATAAGCAAGATGGACTTCAAGTCCATTTTAAAATTAAAAAAAATAAAAAAATAATTAAGTTTTATTCAGTTACTGCATCCATGCCGCATCCACCGAAAGAACCTTTACTATGTCTTCCATGAAAGGCTCTCTTTCCTTCAAACCCATATTCTCCCTTCATCTCCTGGAATTCAGAAAAATCTCCAGATTCTCGAGCTTCTTGCATAGCAGTTCTCAATTCAGCCCTCTCCTGATATCTAGTAACAAGGTTATTGAAATTTTCTTCTGTTATTTGAGCTTTCATTTTTTCGATTTTCTCTAACATTAGAGTTTCCCAAGTTGCATAGTCACCATCTGCAATAGCTGTCTGCATAGATTGTCTTTGTGTTTGCATCTCTGCTCTTTCTTCTTCTGTAAAATCTGTGTTCATAAAACCTTTTCCAAAACCAAAAGCAGAAACCATGCTAATTCCAAGAATTGCAACAATCGCTAAAGCAACAATCCCCAAAACATATTTTTGCTTCATTCTCAACCTCCTGTTAAAATTTAGTTGTTATAATCCTATTACAAAAAAATCCTATTTAAACAAGATGGACTTGAAATCCACACAATCAATTTCTTTTAAAAATTTTCTTTGTAACAACAACTATCCATCCCCAATGCAAAACCAAATGAACCAAAACAAGCAACCCCATAACAAGACCACTCCAATCATGAAATAATGAAATATTTTCTATATGTAAAATCTTATATGCAGAAGTCCCTATTATTTTTATCAATCCAGGCCATTTAATCAAACCTGTAATAAAACAAACAAAAAAAGATATTGTTAATCCAATATTAATCAAATAATTTATTTTTAAATTATTCATTTTATAAACTCTCTTGTTTTATTTCTTCTGCCATGTCTTTAATTAATGCAGGGGAAAAGGCATATTCTTCTCGAATATCTTCTAAAACAGTATTTACAGTATAACTTCCTTCTAAGTTAAACTCGGTAATTATTCTTAACAAAAGTATTTTCCCATCAATTTCCCACAAATCTGCTACTTCCTGTACTGTTAAAAATTTCATTTCTTTTCCCTCAATTTCAACTGAATGTTCATGTTCATCACCATGTTCGTGCTCTTCAAATTCTAAGAAAGACAAGTAACCCATAGTTACAATTAAAATAATTGTAATTGCTATCAAACTAAAAACTACTATTTTTTTCATTTTAACTACATTCCGTTAAAAATTAAAGTTATTTATAAACAAGATGGACTTGAAATCCACAGCCCTTATAAACTTTTAAAAAGATTATTTGTCTATAATGAAGGTAATAAAATGAGGCC
>CAZOAN010000012.1:8487-16737 GCA_964577855.1 Candidatus Woesearchaeota archaeon
CTTATAAACTTTTAAAAAGATTATTTGTCTATAATGAAGGTAATAAAATGAGGCCAGGACTACCAATAGGAAATCTTTTAGCTGGAGGAATTGGGGTTGAACTAGTTTATTCTTTTATTATAATCATTTGCAGTTTAATGATTTATTTTGCAACAAAAGAGATGGATAAGTTATCTTCTTACAAAGGAATAAAATATTTCAGATTATCTTTTTTATTTTTTGCATTTGCCTACTTTTTTAGGTATTTTATCCAAATTTTTCTTTTTTCCTTTAATTTAAAGGGTATTTTGGAATTTTCTCCAATGTTCTTTGGGGCAATTTCTTTGTTTGTTTTCCTTTATTTCAGCACTATGGCAATATTTTTTCTTCTTTACAGCGTTATGTGGAAAAAATGGAATCATAGCAAACTTACAATTATCTTATTTAATGTTTCTGCGTTAATAATGGCATTTGCATTAATATTTTCTAGAGGAATTTTTGTTTATTTGCTCATAAATCTTATTCTCTTGCTTGTGGTTTTGTTTATACTCTTCATAGCATACAAAGACTCTAAAAAGAAATCAAAAACCGGAAGCCCATTTATCATTTATCTTTTACTATCTATCTTTTGGATATTAAATATTACTGATATTTTAATTCCAAGATTTTTAAGCATATATCAATTATTGGTTTATCTGATATCTATTTTGTTATTTATGATAATTCTTTATAAAGTTTTGAAAAAAACAGGCAGTTAATAAAAAAATGGTGAAAAGAGGCAAACTAGAGATTATGAAAGATATCTTAAATATAATCAAAGAAAATAAAAATCTTATCAAGCCAACACCTTTACTAAGAAAATCAAATTTATCTTCACAAAGATTTCAAAAGTATTTTTCTGAACTTATTAAAAAAGGGTTTATAAAAGAAGTTGAAGATAAAAATGGCAAATTAATTGGTTTAACTGATAAAGGATTTAAATTTTTAGAAAGATATCGGACAATAATTAGTTTTATTGATGAATTTGAGTTATAGTGCCCCAATCACAAATTGAATTTAAGGTTCAATGCGCCGACTGTTAATTAAAGCTTAGGTTGGGTTTATCCACTTTATAAGGGGATGTTTTATTTTATCTTTTTTTCTTTTTCTTGCTTTTTCCAGCCTTTGCAAGTTTGATTAATTTTTTTACCTTAGAACTCTTACAGCCCTTGCTAGAGCCTCTTCCATTGCATTTCTTTGTTTTTTTCGACTTCTTTTTCTTTGCCATGTTTATCTCCATGAATAGGATAGCTGACATCTGGACTCGGTGAAGAGAGTGCCTCAAACAGCGCCAAATCAATCTTAACCCGTTGACATGTTTTAAAGGTTATCTTCTTCGTGCCATAACGCAAAGCTTAACAAGTGCGGATTTCGTATGGTGAGTTGTAGTCCAGCCACCACATTAATAGCCAAACACTTGACATAGGCTTATATGGTCGCATCCTTTTCAGGACAACCGAAATATCCTCGTCAGCTAGTTCTTATAAAATAAAGTAATACTTAAAGGCTTCTTACCACTTTTTAATGAAAAAATTATTAATTATCTAATTTCGTTTTAATTCTGCCTAATGTTGCGGGCGCACTTCTCTTTTTTATTAATCCTAATCATTGAGATTACACTTATTGCAAAAACAACCATTAAAATCCATTGGCTTTCAGCTAATCCTAAAAAATAATTTTCATACACTCTTAAAAAATCATTGAAAAATCTAAAAACAGAATAAAACATTAAGAAAAACAAGAATAACGCGCCGTTTTTATTCAACAATTTTCTAAACCTTGTTAATTTTCCCGTATCGCGAATCTTCTTAAACCACATCAACAATCCGAATATAATCAAACAATATACTAATTCATATAATTGTGTTGGGTGTCTTGCAACGTCTCCTGAAACTTGGATTGCCCAAGGCAAGCTGGATTGAATACCATAACAACACCAATTCAAGAAACAACCAATCCTTACTATTGCTGCTGCTAAAACAACGTATGGTGCAATTAAATCAAGAATTTGCGAAAACTTCAGTTTATTTTTGTTCTTGCTAAATTTACTATAAACCCAAGCAAACAACAAAGCAAAAATAATCCCCCCATAACTGGTTTCTCCACCCTTCCCAAAAGCAAAAATCTCTAAAGGATTAGAGATAAAATAACTAAGATGCTCAAAAACAAAGAATAATCTCCCCCCAATAATTGCCCCTAATAAAACTAAAAGAAGAATAGTTAAGATGTAAGTTTGATCTATCTTTCTTTTCTTTGCTTCTCTTAAAATAAAAAAACTAACAACAATAAATCCCAAAATAAACATTAATCCCCAAATATAAAAATGAAATGGTCCAAGGCTAAAAACCTCATGAATTGGGTTATGTAAAATCATTTATTTTTAATGAAAATAAGATTTATAAAACTTTTAGTTATATAAAAAATTATTTCCAAAGCCAGCCGAACATACCTTTGCTTTTCATTTCAGTTTGAGCTCTTTCTTCAAGTCTATTCTGTTCCATCTCTATGTTTTGAATCTGTTCTTGAAGAATTGCTTTAACTTCTGCATCACAAGAGCATTGTTCTTTCAATTGATTCAATTCTTGAAGTCTATTTCTGTTTCTTTCAACTTCTTGCTCAATATCTTTGCCAGCTTTTTCATCTCCACCAGCGAAAAATCTTGAGAAGCCAGATCTTTTTTCAATTCTTTCTTCTGCCCTTATAGTTGCTTGAACTGAATTGTTAAATTCTTTAGCAATTTCAGAAACATTTTGTCCAATTCCACCAGTTAGGTTTTCCATAGCCAACATGGCATGAACTGCTAATCTTACCCTATTCTGATTTTGAAGAACATTTTGTTCACCAATATTATTAAGATTATTCTTTTCTTGTTCCATCACTTGTTGTCTCTGCTGAATCATTTGTTGTAATTCAGTTGCATTTCCAGCCATGACTCTATTTTGGTTTTGGTTCATTTCTCCCGATTGATCCATTGTCTGATTTCCAGATTCATTAGATCCATCTCCCGAGCCACCTTGTTGTGCAACAACGAGATTTGCAAAAGATAGTGTACAAACTAGAAATATTACAAAGGTCAATAAAATTGTCTTATTCATTTGTGCCTCCTTTTTAATTTTATTATAAATTTTTATAAAATATATTAGATCAGAGACTATAAAAAGGTTTCTTCAAAGGATTTATTTTTTCTTAGAAAAAATATTTTTTGTCATACTAATTATCCAATTCCAATGCAAGATAAAATGCAAGATTATTAAAGCAAGGGGTATAATCCCGCTCCAATCATGAACAACAGACTAAGTGCCCTTTATAATCCCAAAAAATGTTTGATAACTTCCTTGCTTTATTCCTGAAGGAAGAAAAAAGAAAATAATTAAACTTGTTATAGCCGTAACTAAGAAGGAGATAATCATTAAAAAATCAACCAGATAATTTATTTTTAGCTTTTCAATAAATACCATTATCCAATACCAATTAAACTAGGATTTATTAATAAAATAATTCCAAGAAGAAGCATTATTGCTCCACCAATAAATTTAATTAAAGCCATTTTTTCTTTACTTATTGTTTTTCCTTTAAATGTATAACCCATAACAAGAATAACAATTAATAAAGGGGTTATATAAAACAAATTGTATAATAATAAATATAAGTAATATCCAATGGTGCTTTGCATCCCCATCCCACTTAAAATTCCAGTATAAATTATAGGAAATCCTGCTGTGCAAGGTAATTCTACTAAAGATGCAAAAATAGCTAAAACAATTGAAGAGCCAACTAAAGCAGGAAGAGAGCCTTTTTTCATTAATTCTGATACTTTATTTATTCTTCCTTTTAATGGACCAACATATTTTTCTTGAACCATTAAAGTTACCCCTTTTCTATAAAAGAAGAGTTCTTTACAATTTATTAAACCAGCAAAAATAGCAATACATGCAAGACCAATTCTTAAGGGATCTATGAATCCAATATATTTAAATACATTTAACCAGGTAGCCATAAAAAGAAAATAAAATATATAAACCACAAAAATAAATGTAAATCCAATAGTATATATTTTCTTTCTTGAGTGAGATTTAGATAACATTAAACTTATTAATAAAGTCAAAACAAATAAATTGCAAGGATTGAAACCATCAACTATTGCAATTAAAAATGTAAAAATAGGTAAAGGTAATGTTAATCCTAATTCTTTTAAATAATCTGGAGAAACACTTTTAGTCAAAAAATAAAAAGATATTAAAATAATAATTGCTACAATTAAAATTATTATTTTTTTAATTTTTTCATTCATTTTCCAATAAAAAGACTTCTAAAAGTTCTAAATATTTATCTTTTGACATGCTCTCAACATAATATTTACATCCAAAAACAAATGTCGGAGTATATTGTATATTTAATCCAAAATTTTCTATTTGTTTTCTTTGTTCTGATATTGAAATATCTAATATTAATGGTGTAATCCCTTTTTCTTGACAAGCTTCTTCAAAAAGGGGTTGTGTTTTTTCACAATGGGGGCAATATTCAGATTTTAACATAATTACTTTATCTTTAAATAGTTTATTAGAACATTCTTTTGAATTAAAATAACCCTCCCCAGTTATAGTAAAAATATTTTGATTACTCCCATTATTTATTGGAGATTCATTATTTGAATTACAGCCATTAATCAAGGTAATTAAAATAATTAAAACCAAAATTACTCCAATTACACTTCTTTTTTTCATTTTTAGTTTCAAAAACTATTTAAAGCAGATACATTCTATTAATGTAACCCTATTTAAAGGTTTGTTACAAAAAATGAAACACTTACTTTCAAGAGAAAAAACAGCTATAAAACCAATATTTTTGGCTTTGACCATAATACTTGGATTTATTTTTGTAGTTTCTTTTAGTGTGATCTATGTTTCAGATGCCATAAAAAATAATAACGCTTGTGGATGTGTTATTCCTATACCCTATATGATCTTAATATTATCTTCTTTAGGTTTATTTATTGGGTGTTTAGCCTTTTATATTCTAATTTCTAAGCAAATTAAAGAAAAAAAAGAAATAAATAAAAATTTAGATTTCACCTTAAATTTTTTAGAAAATAATGAAAAGAAGATAATTACAGAATTAATTAAGAATAGAGGTATTTTAAACCAGTCTAAATTTGAAGAATCAACTAATTTTCATAGGGTTAAAGTTCATAGGATCCTTGAAAAACTAATCTCAAAAGGATTAATAACAAAAACATCTAATGGCATGTCAAACAAGATTGAATTAAGTGAAGAATTAAAAGAAATTTTCACTTAATTTCTTTAATAAATTCTGCAACTTTTCCACTTTTCTCTTGAAATTTTATCCCTTTTTCTTTTAAAGCAGATTCCATGTTTGGTCCTATTTTTTCCACAATAACTAAACCAACTTTTTTATCTGCTAACATATAAGCTACAGACCATCCAGCTCCGCCACCACCAACTGCAAAAGGATTTTTTATAGTTTCTACAAGTTTCTTATCTTCAAAAATAAAATAATATGGTGCTCTTCCACCTTTTGAACTTATTTTTGAGTCAATGTTTTTACCATCTGAAGCAATAGCTATTTTCATTTTTTATCCTCTTTTTTATTTTTTATAAATAATAAAGGGAAAACAATGTCACTTAAACAGCAAGGTAACAAAACTGCAAAAAACAGGAATACAAAAATTATTATAACTAAAATAAAATTAATTGTTGCTCCTAATGCCATTATAATATGAAAAAGAGATGCCCAAACACTTAATAAAACATGCCCTGCATGTGGAAGTTTAGTTTTAGGTTTAAAATAAGCAATTGCAATTCCTAAAAATGCAAGGGGGTTAACTAGCCACCATTTTTCAATAAAACCTAAATGAATTCCTTTGTTTGGAAGATTTAGAAATATTTCTCCTATATAGGGAATAATTGAATCACTTAAAGTAGCAATTCCTATTGAACCAATATAACCAATTAAAATCAATAATAAAATATTAATTTTGCGATTATTTTTCTTAATATAAATTATATAAATGGAGGTTGTGACTAATGCACTTAAAAGAACATGAATCGGATGGAGAACATAAAAAATGTTGTATGAAAGTTCAGGAGGGATTTTATAAAAAAACAGCATAATAATTATTCCAGTAACAGCTCCAAAAATTGTAAATGGAAAATGATTCTTTAGCTCTTTAATTATATGTCCCATCATTTTTATTTCTCTTTTATTATTTTATTTATTATTATCCCTTGAATAATTGACATAAAAATCATTACAAAAGTTAGTATTAAGATATATCTCCATCCAAAGTAAAAAATAGCTATTGCTAATAAAGGGATCTTTATAGCACGATTATATAAAAAACAAGCAATAAGACCATAGCTAAGCCCTTTTTGTTTTAGATCAGCAAGAAGAGGATACCACATATAAATTGGTCCAGTAGATAAAATTCCTCCAATAATTACAAAAAACCATTTTTTAATACCTTTGCTTTTAAAATGTTTTAACATGAATTTTGGAGTTATAAAATAATTAAAAATAATCATTAAAACAAAAACAAGAATAATAATGGGAATTATTTTTAATAGAATATTATAAAAAAAGTTCAGAGTTGCAGAAAATAAATTAAAGTTAAAAATAAGAAGAAAAAGGTATATTAAAATTATGACTATTAAAAAATACCATGAACCTGAAATTTTTTTCATTTTGTTTGTCATTTTAAATTATATTAAATATTAACACAGTGATTATTGCAACTATAATCGCTAAAATAAATGCGGTGATATTTCTTATAAAAGCAAATTTTTTTCCTAATAAAGCAGATTCTGCTGGAATTTGTATAATTCCAACTGTGACCCATGCAACTAAAAAAGCTGTAACAGCAAATAAACTAACACCTTGACTTAAAAGTTCTCCTCCAAAAATATAACTTGTTATTGGAGTTCCTGCTGAAATACTTCCAATTAAACCACCGATTAAAGAATCTAAAAAAACATTTTTACTAAATACTGATGTATAAAATGATTTTGGAATTAATGTGGATATAAGGCTAACTAATAGAATAGTTCCCAAAATCATAGGAAAAGATTTCCACAAGCCTTTTGCAGCTTTAGATATTGATTTCTTTAAACTTCTTTCTAGCATTTTTTATTTTCTAGTCATAGAAGTTCCACATTTAGGGCATTTCTTACTCATACATGGTTGACCTTTTATTTGTGGTTCTTCATAACCACATTTTGGACATTTACATATTCCCCTAGGTCCTCCTGCAAGTGGTCCACCCATTCTTCCTCTCCCAAAGCCTCTTATTGAATTTACCATTTTAACATTACCTCCATGAATTTTTATTGCTTTTCCATGAACAATTGCATCTGCAATCTTTTTTCTGGCAGATACAACTAATCTTTGAAATGTTGGCCTTGAAATGCTCATCTTTTTTGCACATTGTTCTTGCTCTAATCCCTCTAAATCCTTTAACCTTACAGCTTCAAATTCATCCACACCAAGAACAGATTCTTCTAGTTCAATCATTCTAATTCCCGCTGGCTTAAAATAAGTTACATTTGGATTGCATCTTACTCTTCTGCATAATCTCGGTCTTGCCATTATATGGGCATACGTCCATAACTATATAAATCTTTTCTAGAAAAACAAGAAAAACAAGAAATTAATTTATCTCTTTAAGTCTTTTTTCTATTTCTTGCTTTTCTAATTCAATTTCTTTAAGTTCTGCTTCAAGGATTTGTTTTTCTTCTTTTTCGTTTAAGACAACTGGTTCTGCATATCTAAATCCAAATCCTCTTCCAAATCCACGCCCTAAACATCTTCCAAATCCCCTTCGCATTCCTCTTCCACAAGGTCCTAAACCTCTTCCAGTTAAAGGTCCTTGTCCTATTGGTCCTGTTTCATCTCTGTTTGGCATTTTTTAACCTCCATTAAATTTAATTATTCTGATTAAAGAAACTGCATTAACAGTTTCCTTTTTTTCCACCTTTCTTTTTTCCTATTCCTTTTCCACTAGCTCTTCCTCTACCCTGTCCTCTTCCATCTCTCGGTCCTGATGAGCCGCTTCTTGGTCCTGTTCCATCTCTGTTTGGCATTTTTTACCTCCTACTTAATTTAGTTTAATATATTATGAACATATGCTCATAACTATTTAAATGTTTCTACTTTTCTTGTTCCCATTTCCTTACACTCCTTTTTGTCGCTTTTTTCATTTATTTATCTTACATACCC
>CAZOAN010000013.1:0-16528 GCA_964577855.1 Candidatus Woesearchaeota archaeon
CAACATGCAACCCATAAATTTTTTCTTTTTCCAAATTTAATTCTTTTCTAATGTTATTTTTATTCCTTTGTTTAAAATTGCCCAAATCAACCCCGGTTCTTATTACAAATACATTTTTTCTTTTACCATATACTTCTTCAATTTGTTTTTTTACTTTTTCAGAGACACATATTATTTTGTCTGCTTTTTTTATTGGGGGTTTTTCAATAAAATAGCTATATAATAAAAGAGGAGTTAACAATATTTTTTTTATTATTCCGAATCTCTTAAGATGCACTTTATAATAGGGATATGCAACTCCATGATAAGTATTAATTAATATTTGATTCTCTCTTCTTTTATAATTCTTCATCCAATACCCCCATATAGCATGAGAATTTATTATATCAAAATAATTTTCATCCAAGTATTTTTCTATTCTTTTATTAAATATAAAATCATCAATAAAATATATCTTTCTTACCCTGAGTCCTATGTAATTTATTCCGTCTTTTGAATAATTTTCCTCTTTATTGGATTTGTAAATCCAAGTTATATTCGCATTTTTATCTTTGGCTTTAATATATTTTATAAGATTGTTTTGATAATTGCATATTCCCCCTTCAAAACAGGGGTTTGCTCCGATAAAACATATTCTTATTTTTCCCATGCATAAAAGGAATGCCTTTGATTTAAATAAGTTGCTTTAATTAACCATCCACCATACTGATTTTTTATTACAACCAGAACATAAAGGAACTTTATAGAATTCTCCTTTTATGTGTGCTTCTCTTATTTTTCTTAATTTATCCCCCTTCCATATTTCTTCTATTGTCTGTTTTTTTAAATTTCCTAAAATTGTCGAATGATTCCAATCATCACAGCATAAAACAACATCTCCATTCCAATCTACAACCATTTTCTGCCATATCAAAGCACAAGGTTTTCTTTCCATTTTTTTGTTAAAATGAAAACTCTCTTTGGTTCCTTCTTTTTTTATGTTATTTGCCCAATTTCTCATATTTATAATATTTATTCCATCGACTTTTTTGCTCCACTCTTTGTAGAATTGTTTTATTTCTTTTTTGTTTTCTTCTAATTCCACAAGAACAAGATTTATACAAGGGTTATTTTTTTTCATCTTTCTTTTTGTTTCAATCAAATTAAGTATGTTCTTTTTAACAACCCCAAATTTTAATTTTTTTCTTATCTTTTCATAGGTTTCTTTAGAGTATCCATCAAAGCTTATTGTTATCCCATCCAATCCCGAATTTACAATCTCGCTTGCCAATTCTTTATTCAATAAAGAGGCATTTGAATAAAACGCAACAAACATCCCCTTTTGCTTTGCATATTTTATTTTTTTAATTAAGGTTTTGTCTAAAAAGGGTTCTCCAAAAAATGAAAGGGTAATTATTTTTATGTTCAATTTATGGCAATTATCTATAATCTTTTTATAAAGTTTCATGTCCATCGTACCCATCTTTTTTAATTTGGAATGGGGGCACATTATACAATCGGCATTGCATAAATTTGTTGTTCCAATATCAACTCCCAAGGGATATTTTCTGCTTAATTTTTCAATAGATTTATTTATTTTTCTACCATATAATTGATTATACAATTTATTGTTAATTATTAATGGTGTTGAGAGTATCTTTCTTCCAATTTTGTATCCTATCCTATTTCCTCTTATCTTGCTCAAGATATTTGATATCATTTTACCTTCTTTTTGTACATTTTAGGGAAAAATGCAATAAACCATAAGCCCAAATTTCTTATAAATTTTTTTCTTAATATAAATTTGCCGGGCTTTAATTCATCTGTATCTTTCTTTTTTTTAAAAATTGCAACTAGTGGAAGATACACAAAAATCCTAAAAAACTTATTCCATCCTTTTAGGTGTCTTTTAGAAAAGATTATATCATTCTTGAATCTTACTAGTAACCTCTTTTTATCTTCTAAAGAATCAATACTTTTGCCTTTCTTATGAATTATTTTTACAAAAGGAATACTGACAATTTTAAATCCTGCTTTTTTTGCTCTTAGACAATAATCCGTATCTTCTAAAAGATAAGGACTATAAATTTCATCAAGCAAACCAATTTTTTTGATAACTTCTTTCTTTATCATAAAACAAGCACCCATAACATGGTCCACTTCAAAAACCTCTTTTTTATCTTCATTAAGTTCCAAATCTATTTTCCATTTTTTTATATACCCACCAATATTTTGTAAACTCCCATCTGGATATATTATTTTGCATCCTAAAATTCCTATTCTTTTATCATTTTCTCCAACTTCTATCATCTTTTTTAACCAACTTCTATCAATCACCTCGGTATCATCATTTAACAAGAGAAAATATTCTGGGTTATATTCATTTAAAGCATTCTTTATTCCAACATTATTTGCTCCAGAAAAACCTTTATTTTTTTTATTAATTATAGCTTCAACCCATTTAAATTTTTTCTTAATTTCTTTGCCAATTTCCCCCTTGCCTGAATCATCTATAACATAAACTTTATAATTTTTATAATCTGTTTTTTTTCTCAAAGAATTCAAACAAATTTCAAGAAGTTTTTCTTGATTATATGTTGTTATTATTATTGCAATTTTTTTATTATCCATTCTAGAAACCCTACCCAAACCAGAATCCCAATTTATATGGAATTCCTCTTAATATTCTTAATATAAAACTCTTTATGCTCCACCCCAAATGTTTTATTTTGAATCTTCTAAATTTATCTTTTTTAGTTATTAATTCTCTATAAAGCCCTGTTTTGTAAAAGTCTTTTGTTGTTTTTCCCCACCTCAATTGTTTTTTGAATAGAATCCTTAATGTTTCTGGTTCCATATGTTCAACTGCATTTTCAACCATGCCGTTTTTACTTGTCAAATTTTTAAATTCGTACCAGGTTATTATATGGTCTTGTGCTGCACATATATTTATGTATTTTTTAGGTATTTTATTGTACGCTTTTATAAGGAGATTTCTCCTAAAAAATCTTGGTAAAACAATATCTTCATTAGGTTCCCAATAAGTTTGAACTAACAATCTATCTGCATCATACAATGAAGGCAGCCATTTTTTCCTATTATGTGCTCTTTCCCAAAACCACAGGCTATCATATCTTTTCATTTTTTCAACAGCCCTTCCAATTACTGTTTTCTCCAGAATCTGATCTGAATCGAGTAATAACACATATTTCCCTTTGCTGGCTTTTGCACCAGCAATTCTCGCTTCAAGAAGTTTTCCCCCACACATTACAATTCTTGCCTTGAACTTTTTAGCAATATCAAGAGTTTTATCTTTGCTATAACTATCTATGATTATTATTTCTATATTTTTGTAAGTTTGTTCTTTAACTGCTTTAAGGCATTGTTCCATTGTTTTCTCAGAATTGTATGTGGGAATTGTTACAGAGACTAATTCTTTTTTCATCTAAATACTTCCTTAATATCCTTTTTAAAATTTTGTGGGTTTATATTATCTATATTTATTTTTTTTGGTTTTATCTTTGATTTCATGAATTTCTTTAAAGAGTCTGTAATATTGTTAACAAATAAATCTTCATCTTCTGCTTCTTTAATAGGATAATATTGGGGTAGATCTTTTATTAAATCAACATACCCCCCTTTGTTAACAGCAATAATTGGTTTTCCAGCTGCCAACGCTTCAAAAGGGACAATTCCAAAATCTTCTAAGAAAGGCACAAATATTACTGCTTTTGAGTTTCCATATAATTCTAAAATTTTCTCATTGTCTAATCCTTCCTTTATTTCAATATTTTTTGCACCTTCTAAAAGCTTTTTTATATATTCAAAATATCTTTTATTTTCCAATCCTCCCGAAAGAATTAATTTTTCATTTGGATACTCTTTAGAAAATTTTATCCAAGCTTTTATTAACAAATCCTGCCTTTTAGGAGGATTAAATCGAGATACATAAAGGAAAAAGTTCCCTCTGTTTTGAGGAAGTTTAAGAAATTTATCTGTATCAACTGGAGGATAGATGACTTTTGCTTTTTTATTTTTTAAAAGCCCCTGTTTGTCAGCTCTTTTAAACCCCTCCTCTGAGATAAATATTGGAAAGTCAATTCGTTTCCAAGCCATTTTTTCAAAAAATCTGTATATTTTCACAGATGCAAGGTAAACAATCCTTGAAAATATGTTTTTGTATATATTTTTTATATTCCATTTCACAATTTCTGGATAAGCATCCCTAAGAATTGTATTTACATACCCTATTGTCTTCCCTTTTTTGTAATTTCTAAATGTAATAAATTCCCCTGCTCCAGAAGTATAAATTAGAAAATAGTCATATTTTTCAAGGGGGATTTTTGAAAAAAAGCTAAAAGGGAGGAATAGCCCTCTTAGAAGTTTCATTCTTGAGAATCTTCTCAAAATCCTTGGGCCAATAACATTGATTTTTAAATTCTTAAATTCCTTAAAAGAATTTTTCTCATCATAAACCCAAGTATACAGGTCAAACTTAAACTCTTTAATTCTCATAATTTCAAGCAATACTTTTTCTGCCCCCCCTCTGCTTTTTATCCAGGGGTAAAATAATGCTATCTTGAGTTTTCTTTCTTTTAATTTCATTTTACAAGTGTTAAGTTATCCAATCCAGCATACTCTCCGGAAGTCATAGAGAATTCTTCTCTTGCAATTATATATTCAGGAGGATTAACTTTCCATATTTTAAGTGGCCCCCTGATTCCATTAAAATAAAAGAATTCATTTATATCTTTTCCAGAGTACATTTCAATAGAAGTCTCTAAAGGATCAGGTTCAGAGTGAGCCAATTCAACTCCCTCATACTTGTTTAAAGGGTCATTCATTAAATATAACTGTGCAACAAGGGAATTAGCAACTTTTGGAGAAAAATAGATTAAAGCACCTTTTTCATCTAATTGAATTCCTGTATTAACTTGTTTTATTTGAGGGATTATGTAAATTATAGAATTAGTTCCATTCTTGAAATCATACAACTTTCCATTATAATAAATATATCTAATAGGCAAATTTATCTGATTTCCATTGTAAATATATGCAGCAATGGGCTGCTGAAATTTATTATTTTCTTCTTGAACTATTATTCCCCCCAAACCAGCCCCCTGCATTGGAAGGAAAACATCCTTTTCACCTTCTTTTTCATACAATATATCTTCATCTAACCCGAATCCCCCATTATAAATTCTTATAGTCCCATTTTTTGTTTCCTGAACTTGGGTTGGATTAGAAACCATAACAGGAATAAAAGAATATCTATCTATTCCCCCTTCATCACTTCCAATACTACTATAAGCAGGGTATTTTCCTATATCTGAGGGGTCAATTAATAAATAAGAAACATTTTGTGTTTTCATAAAGCTTAATGCACTCTGAGGATTTGGTGTAGTGAGCAAATATCTTCCTATTAAATGGTCC
Organism: Candidatus Woesearchaeota archaeon; assembly: GCA_964577855.1. Lineage (GTDB taxonomy): Archaea > Nanobdellota > Nanobdellia > Pacearchaeales > GW2011-AR1 > MWBV01. Next base: position 5,413 of record CAZOAN010000013.1, read on the forward strand.
CAATAACCATTTCCATGCCCCCCATCTGCAACTGTTGGCCTTTCTCCCATATATTGAACCCAATAACCATAATCCCACCAATGAACAAATATTTCTCCAGGCAAAGTATTCTCTCTAACCCATTTCATAGCATACTGCCATTGGGGATTTGCTGAAGAACCAATGCTTACTGACTGGGCTTTAATAGTTTTAATATATGCCACAGAAGTAAATACAAGAAGAATTATTATTCCTATTAAAGCAATGTAAAGTATCATTTTAATAATCTCTTCCTTGCTTTCTTTTGCATATTTATAAGTTTTAATTAGAGCATAAGCAGATACAAAACATACAACAGGTGTAAGTATGAAAAGCAATCTTATTGCGCTTATTCCAGCAAGAGCCATAAAAAATGTGAGAAGGAGTATTATCACATTCTCACTTTTTGTTTCAATTTTATCCTTAAAATATATCCATATAAAATTTCCAGCAAAAAGAAGAATACTTCCTATGTAAAATAATTTGCTTATGAAATGTTCTCCATTAAATATAGAAGCTGTTGAATATCTGTGAAATAATATTCCACATATCATTAATATCCATAAAAATGAAAATAAAATTTTATTTTTCTTTTTTCCAATTCCTTTTGAAAAATCAAGCCCCACTATAAGCGCTCCTGCAAAAAATAACCAGAATAATACTTTTCCAATTTGATTTATTATATCAATTGTGTAAGGAAGAGCATTTTCAGCTACAGTTGAACCAGTTCTTCCTCCACCAAAAGGACGTATTATGCTTGAAATAATATTAGATAGGGAAAATCCAATATTTTGATTGAGTATTAAACCCATTAAAACGAGAAATATTAGTGATAAAGCTAAACTTACAATTATTCTGTATTTTCCTATTTCTTTTAATTTATTATTTTTTAAATGAAGGAGTATATAATCTATTATCATGAAAAATAATACCATATAGATTATTATTCCATAAAGACTAAAGGTCAATCCTAAAACACTTTTAATTGGATAAGAGAATATAAATCCTAGAGATATAAATGAAATCAACCAGAATATATAAAATAATAAATATTCTTTGAAATTTCTTTTTTCTCCTTCATTTTGTTTGTTTGTTATCCAAAGTATGAATATGGTTAAAGGAATTATGAGCAAGGTGAATGTTGCAATTCCACTCCAGGCAGCTATATTAAATACTGTAAAGAATCCTGTTATAATTCCTAATAATATTGATAATTTCCAGGAGTTTTTCTTTTCAATTATCTCCATAGAAATTGTAAATGCAAGCAAAGCAAGAAAAAAGGCAAACATCCCAAGGGGTTCATGGTCTGAAACTCCTGCCATTGTTCTAAATAAATAAGAGGGAATTATAGCAAGGAAGAAACTTGATAATAATGCAACAATTTTGGATTTTGTAAGTTTGAGTATTAAAAAGAAAAATACAATCATACTTAAAACAAAGAATATTACAGGATAAATAACATCAACATATCTCAGAGTCATGGTGTCTGAAAAAGGACTTAATACTTTGTGCAAAAATACAAGTGTAGAAGGCAAAAGTTCATTGCTAAAAGGAAGTTTAAGTAAAGGATACCTCATATCATCATATTCAGGATAACTACCATTCACATCTAATATCTCGGCAAGTCTTAACCAATAAAAAGCATCCAAATCTGCTGTAAGGTATTCTCCAGTTGTAACATCTTTTAATATTGATATATTATTTGTTCTTATATTTGCACTTATTCCAATAATTAGTGCCAAAAGAATTATTGTTATCACAATCAAAACTTTTTTTTGTTTTAAAAATTCAAAAATTTTTTTGGACTCTTCTTTTATCTTAGAGGCATTCATCAAAACTAAAAAGAAACACTGTTTAAAAACTTTAGTTTATTATAGTATAAATAAGGCAAATCCCAAGAGTATTATTGCAATTTGAAATCCATTTATGAGATAAACAACATCATTTTCATAAACTTTTTTGCTGGGTTTTACTTTTTTTAAAATAAATATTGCTAAATGTTCAAGCCCATAAATTTTATTGTAAGGCATTTCAAGGCTTCCATCTTTATTAGGCTTCCCAAAACTCTGTTTTTCTAATTTTCCTCTTAATTTAAGAAGAGTTTCAAAGAAATAAGGGATAAAGAAAAAGAGCGCAATTTTTTCAGCATTTCCAAGTATGGCTATTGCAGCTATAGAAGCCCCAATTACATAAGTCATAATGTCTCCTGGAAAAACTTTTGCAGGATTAGAGTTAAAAATATAAAATGCAAGGAGAGAAGCTACCATGCATAAAGTTACAACACTTAGCCAGCTGTTTCCTGTGAGATACATTACTATTGAAAGTGCAGATAATAAAATTATTCCCTGGCTTGTTTCCAATCCATTAAATCCAGCTAAAAAATTAAAGGTCGTGGTTGCCCCCAAAATTCCAAGAGGAACAATCAAAAGAGGATACAAAATACCAAAATTAATTCCCATCATTGTGGATTCTCCTGCATTTATTACCATTAATGGAATGGCAGAAAATAAAATAAGAATTATTCTTGAGCGTTTTGAAAGTCCTCCTTTTTTCCATCCAAATAAATCATCTATAAGTCCTATTCCCGCAACAAGGAATAATGTGCTCAACATAGCAAATATTTTAATAGAAACCCCGTCTGAAGATTTAAAATAAAAAGTTTGTATAGCAATATATAAAAAAATTCCAATCATGGCCCCCATAACAACAGTTATTCCCCCTGAACCAGCAACATTTTTCTCACTTTTTGGCTTGTTCATATCTTCCCATACAAGCCCGATTTGTTTGGCTTTTTTTATCCAGAAAGGGATAATTAAATATGTGCAGAAAAAACTTGCGAAAATAACAATTAATATTAGGGGTTCCATTATGAATAAAGAAATCTTTTGCTTTTAAATTTTACCTGAATATAAGAGGGGTAATATAAACTTCAAGAATTGCAGCAATTATTAAAATTATCAAAGCTATGAATATTAATATTATTACATTTTCAACTATTTTCAAAAATTTTCTATCTTTTATTCCATGTCTTACTATTCCAACCCCAAATATTCCTCCTGCGAGTGCAGTTACAAAGTAAGCAGTAATTTCTGGAAATCCATGTATAATGTACCTCGCAATTCCCAGAGGAATTTCACTTATTCTATATTTTGTGAAAATGCCTATTGCAGCAGAAATAACACTCGCATTCCAGACTAAGATAAAAAGCGCCCCGGCTCCAAATATTAATGAAAAAGCTAAAGTGAAAATCATAACATAAATATTATTTTCTATTATTGACAAAAACCTTAATCCATTTGTTGAAGCCCCTGTAATTTCAAAATTTCCTGAAGAATATCGTGCAACACATGTATCAATTTCTCCAGGGCTATTTATTTGGCAATAAGTTTGAATTTGAAAATTAAGAAGATTTGAGTCTTGCAGTACAATATTCCAAAAAGAAAAAGCTACCACAAATCCAAGGAATAACCACATAAAAGCATAAATTGCGTCTTTGTGTGCTTGCCATACACTAAAAACTCCTTCGGCTTTTTCATCATCCCTTTCTTCTTTTTTTATTATGAAGTACATGAATGGGAAACTGAACATTATGCAGAAGAGAACAACAAGCATACCGGAAGCTTTTGATAAATTAGTATCATTTGAAAAAAACCAATGAACAAGCAAAAGAGAAAGGGAAGCATAAAGTAAACCGATAAAAAACATTTTCCACGGTCCTTTCTCCACTCTTTTAGGATTAATAAGTGATTCTAACATTTAACTATTAAAAAAAGAGAATTTTTAAATGTTGGTGGTTTATTGAATGTATGAATAAAGAAAAAGAGTTTGATAGAATTCTAAGGGATATAAAATCAATTAAAATTCAGGGAGCGAGAAATATTGCAAAGGCCGCATTAAAAGCTTATACTCTTATTCCAACAAAACAATATAAAAATAAACTTTTAAATTCCCGTCCAACAGAACCGATGATGCATTATGTTCTAAATTTGGTTGAAAGGAAAATTCCATACAATAAAATTCTTAAACATTTTGATGAGGCGCAGGCAAAAATAAATCAATCTGTCTTTAAATTAATGGGGAACAGGAAGGTTATATTTACTCACTGCCACTCAACAAATGTTGTGAATGCTTTAATTTATGCAAAAAAGAAAGGAAAGAAATTTGAAGTTTATAATACAGAAACCCGCCCATTATTTCAAGGCAGGAAAACAGCAAAAGAACTGGCAAAAGCCAGGATAAAAATAACAATGTTTATTGATTCTGCTCTTGATGATGCACTTTCAGGAAAGCAGGGAGCAAGAAAACCAAATATAGTTTTTCTTGGAGCAGATGCATTATTGAAGAATGGTGTTATAAATAAGATAGGGAGCGAATTAATTGCAAAAATAGCAAAGCAGAATAAAATTCCTGTTTATATTGTAGCTGATTCCTGGAAGTTTTCAAAAAATAAAATACCTCTTGAACAAAGAAATTTAAAGGAAGTCTGGGATAATGCACCCAAAAATATAAAAATAAAAAACCCCGCATTTGAATTTGTTGATAAAAAATATATTTCAGGAATTGTAACCGAATCTGGTTTTATGAAGTATGAAAAGTTTGTAAAGAGGATGAAATAATAGATTAATTCAAATTAATCTTCTTAATTAATAATAGAACCAAAAGATTTATATATCAGGTAAGATTAATCTTACCATGGTAGAAATAGGTATAACACGAATGAGTTCTAAAGGGCAGATAGTTATACCTCTAAATATGAGGGGAGATCTTTTAGAAGGAGAGAAATTATTAGTTATTCAGAGTGAGGGAAGTTTAATTTTGAAAAAAGCAACAAAAATGGATGAAAAATTTCAAGAGGATTTGGAATTTGCAAGAAGAACGGAAGAAGCATACCAAAGGCATGATAGAGGAGAATTTATTAGAATGGATTTTGATGAATTTGTTGCAGAAATGAAAAAATGGTAGAAGTTATTTTTGACGAATCTTTTAAAAGACTTTTTTCTAAACTCAAAGATAATATATTAAAAGAAAAAATAATTAAACAAGTTCAAAAGCTTAAAAATAATCCTGAAGCAGGAAAGCCAATGAGAAATATTCGAAAAGGAACGAGAGAATTATATATTTCACCTTTTAGATTGTCTTATAAATATTGTATAGATAAAAATCTTGTAGAAATTTTAGATTTATATCATAAAGATGAACAATAAGCATCATAATAAGTTTAAGTTCAGAATAATTACTCCTTCTCTTTTTTCTCACAAACACATTCTTTGTCACGATCTTTTTCGCAACTGCAATTCTTTCCAGATGAATTTTCTTGCATTTTTTGATGCTCCATAAACACATTTGTCAATTCAGCATTAATTTTGTCTAGCTCTCCATTTAATTCTTCTCTTATTTTTTCTAATTTTTTAATTTGTTCTTGTAATACCCTTTTTGTTTCTGGAATGGATTTTTTGACAAAATTTTTATCTCCTATATTAACTAAAAGTTCTTCAGAAATTAATTTTGCATTTGCATATATCCCTCTTCCCATAGGAGCAAGAATCTCACTGTCCTTCTTACCGATTAATTCATCAAGTCCTAAATTTAAACTTCCAAGCTCAAGAATTGCTTGGTCAACTGCTTGCAATTGCTCTTGAATCATTCTTATTTGTTGTTCAAACATCTGAAATTTGAGTGCAAGTTCCTGTTCATTATTATCTGTCATAATGAAATCAGAAAAAGATGGTTTTTAAGATTTGGGGTTTATTCCCTCCCGCCCACCCTTGAGGAAAGGAGAATTAGTTAATGTTAAAACAGCTTGGTTATAATAATTAAGAGTTATGATTACTGGAATATTAGGTTATAATTACAATGTAAGCTTTTACTATAATAATTGCTTTCTCTCTATAACTAAACAACATCCCACCATTTTCTAAGAATACTGCTGAATACCATTGCAAATATTAGATAAAACCAAAACCAGCTTAAACCCAGCCAGAATTTTGGACTTCCAAGAGAAAGAAAATAATCATTAAACCACCTAAAAAACAATACAAATGGAATACCTGTATAAATTATAGCTCTCATGCTTAATTTCATTTGCTTCGGCATCATTGCAAATTGTTTTTTCTGAAGTTCCATAACTTTTTCAGGGTGGTTTTTAAATTCCTTCATTTGTTTTTGAATTTCTTTCTGCTCTTTTCTAAGTTCTTTAAGAGTTTTCTGATCTGTAGCATATTTTTGAACAATTGTTGTTAGCACAGTAATTATAAGAACAACAATTAACATACCTATATTTAAGTTCCAATTGAGAAGAACTCCCGCACTTGGATCAAGCATATAATGGATTGCATTTTTTATTGCAGGAACTTTATCCCATAAACCTGCAAATATTAATGTAAAAACCATAAATATAATTAGGGGAGTAAAACTGCCTTCCTTGGCACTTTTGTTTTCTATCACATTTGTTTCTGTCATTTTTTTATTTTATGAATTTCCCATAAACTTTCTCTAGGTTAAGTTTACTTAATCTCCGTGGAAATTTATCCTGTTCCCATAAATTTCCTCATAGCGGGATTCATATCAGTCATATGTTGCTCTGCTATCTTCTGGTAAAACTGATACATAATCATTATTACCAAGAGTATTGCTGTTCCTGAAGATAATGCGCCCAATAAATCGGTTGCAGCAGCAAGCAAACCTATAGCTGCTCCCCCCATAACTGTAAGAGGCATTATATATCTATCCAAAACACTTTCAAGTATTCTTACATCTTGTCTAAATCCAGAAATTTGCAAACCTGATGCAGATATTTTTTGTGCCTGTTCTTTTGCACCCATTCCAGATGTTTTAACCCAAAATATAGAGAACAATGTAGCAAGTCCTGCGTAAAATATTATGTGTGTTAATGCCTGCAATAAATATCTTGGTAAAAATCCCCCCCTTATAATTAATTCAAGAAGATTTGTGCTCCCAAGCCAGAATGCAAATCCTGAAACTGCTTGTCCATTTGAAAAATGTCCAAGGAATGTTGGATGTCCTGCCCAGTTTTCAAGAATCCCCCCAAACAGCTGGATATTCGCCACAAGTGCTGCTGTTAATATAACAGGAATAACTGAAGCATAGAAAAACGACAGAGGCCATTTAATTGAATAACCTCTTATTCTTCCAAAGCTTAAAGGAATTTCTACTTTCAAACTTTGTGCCCAGACCACCATAAGGAAAATTAAAACTGTAGCTAATATTGCGCCTAAAGCAGAGGTAAATTCTACAGGATATTTGTTTATTATTGATTGAAGCAAAACCAAAACTTTTCCAGAACACGCAGTTCCTTTGAAATCAAGAAGGCAGTTTCTTCCTTGCTGATTTATGAATTGAAATGCACTCGTAAAAATATGCCAAGATACGCCCGCTGCTATAAATATGCTCACTCCCGAGCCAAATCCCCATTTTTCGCAAAGTTCATTCATGTAATAAATAGCTATTCCTCCAAGAATTAACTGAAATATCATCAAACCAACAAATCCAGGCATTGCCTCTAAACCTTTCATTAAAACATAAACGCACGATTCAAATATTATAAAAAAGAAAACAAGAAGCTTTTGAACTCCCTGAAAGAATTTTTTCCCCTCTGCATCCGAGGTATTAATATTCAAAATTCCTGATCCTGTAAGCAATTGAAGTATAATAGAAGCCATCACTATTGGACCTATACCCAAAGAAATTATTGAACCAAAATCTGTTCCCAAAATAATCGCCAGATATTTAAATCTCTCAAGAGCATTATTTGATAATCCAAACAAAGAGACATTTGCTAAAATGAAGAAGGCAATAAGAACAACGAGAGTCCATTTAAGCTTTGTATTAAATGCAAGTTTTTTTTCGTCAGGTTTTTTTACTTCTGGAATAAAACTGAATATTTTCCTTAAATCCATTTAAATTCCCTCATAATTGGGTTTATGAAAATCTTGTATTTTCTTAAATCTTTCATCTCATAATTAAATAAAATTAGTTTTTAAAGATTGGTTTTTTATAATTATTTCTCGTCTTTTGTCTTCTTTAAAGAGTTTTTTTCAGAAAGAATTATCTCTCCGCCAGCTCTTTTGACTTTTTTTATTGCAGATTCAGAAGCTTCATGGGCTTTTATAATTAATTTTTCTTTTACTTCTCCTTCTCCGAGAATTTTATATTTTGGAAGATTTATTTCCCATCCTTTTGCAGTTTTCTTTCCATATTTATCAAGATTTTTTGAAATTTGTTGAACATTAATTCTTTGTCTTGTATCTCTTTTTGTCCCTCTTGAAGTAATTCCTTGTTTTCCAAAATAACTATGTCCGAATAATTTTGTAATAAGTGTAGTTTTTGTATCTGCTCTCTTTCCTGTTCCAGCCATTCCTGTTCCTCCTCTATGCCCAGATTTTTTGTGCTTTTTTCTTGCACCCCAACCATGGGTTCCCATTCTCCTTCCATGCATTCTAGATACTTTTCTTCGTTTGTGTGTTTTTATCATTTTACAACATCCTTAATACTAAGTCATTTATTTTTTCACCATTATTTCCCAACACCCCTTTTCCAACTCCAAAATGTTTTTTTGATTCAATTCCTTTTCTTGGAGGGTGTAATCTAAAAAATGGTTTTAACTTTCCATCTTTTCCTTTTCTCCCACGCTGTTTAACTAATTCTTTGTAAACTTCATTGCTTATTTCACCATATGCTACAAAGTCTCTGAGTTTTTTAACCATTCCCATTTCTTCTTTTGAGCCATTTAAGACAACACAAGAATATTTTTTTCTGAGTCTTAATCTATCCAAAGTTTCATTTATATCTCTTCTCAATCCAACTCTTCCTTTAATACGTATTACTACAATCATTTTTCTTTTTCCTCCATAGAATTTATTTTTTCAAAAGCATTAAAACAGGCTTTTATTAAATTAAAAGTTGTTCTTACTTTTCCAGAACTTTTACTATAAACATCTTTAATTCCGGCAAGTTTTAATACTTTTTTTAATTCATTTGCTACAACCAGTCCTGTTCCTTGGGGAGCAGGAATAAGGGTTATTCTCACACTTCCGGATTTTCCTGTAACCTTGAATGGAACTGTGTGCATCTCAGGGCAATCACAATCAAAACCAGAGCATCCTCTTTTTATTTTCATAATGTTTAATTTTGCTTTTCTTAAAGATTTATCTCTGGCTGGAAGGGTTTCCATAGAATTTCCATATCCATATCCCACATGTCCATTTTCATCTCCAACAACTGCCATTGCAGAAAAAGTTGGAACATTCCCTTCTTCAGTTTTTCTTTGGGTTTGTCTCCACGCCCTTCTTTTTCCTCCGCCAAATTTACCTTTTGATTGTCCTATTGATATTAAATCAGATTTAAGATTTAGCAAATAATCTACAATTTCCGATTCTAAAATTTTTCTTCCACTTTTTAAAATTTCATCTATATTTTTTATTTTTCCACTTTTAACTTCTTCTCCAAGCTTTGTTTTAGGTTCCCAATCTTCTGGACTTTTCTTGTCTCTTTCCCAAGGTTTTTTCTTCTCTTCTGGTTCTTTCTTTAGTTCTTCTAATTCTTTCAAATCTTCTTTATCAAGAACTTCTTCTGGAATTTCTGCAAATTCATCCTTAGGTTCTTCCGAATTCTTCTTGAATTCGCCTGGACTTCTTTGTTCTTCAATTTTTTTAGTTTGTTTCATTTGTTTTTCCTTAATTTTTATCTATCTTTGATTTAATTTCATTGAATGGAATTTTATTTTTCAGATGTTGTCCATTTATTCTTGATTCTTCTGGAAAAAATTCCTTTTTGCAGTTTATTTTTATTCCCGCCTCTATAAGTCCCTTAATAAATGCATAAATCTTATTTTTATGAATAGCACGGTTCATTCCAGTATCAAGTATGGGCATTTCAAGATTTTGTTTTATTATTGCCTTTCCAATTAAGTATCCAGTTAGATACGAAGCAGTTATTGATTTTAAGCTTCCCTGTGCATTTTTTGGCCATCCATAATCATTAAGTTTTCTTGAGTCAAAGCCAATAATGACTTTGTCCTGTGCCTCTTTGCTTACAATATATTCGCTTATTATGAATTTATTTGTTTTTCTAAAGACTATTCTTGGTTTTTCACCTTTAAGCAACTTCAATCTTTTAAGATAATCTGTCTTGTTTTCTTTTCTTCTTCGTTTTTGAGTTCTCATTTTTTAAAATCCCCCATATGTTCTTTTAAATGGGCCTTGCTCCTGAACAATTTATTTCTTATTTTTTTTCTTATTTCTTTTGTTTCTTCTTTATTTATCTCTCCTTTTTTCTTTTTCTCCGCAATAACTTTTCTTAATTTTCTTGTAAGTATAACATAATCTTTTTTTCTTGTATTAACTTTTCTCCTTATTTTTCCAACTCCCCTTTTCCTGCTTTTTTTTATATTTTTTCCTCTGCCCCTAATCTCTTTTATTACTATTGCTCCGTCCTTTTGCAGATTTCTCATATCTTGTTTTGTTATGGCTTCTTTTATTTCTTCCATCCTTTCATTAACAAAAATAATTCTCCCTTTTCCCACCCCAAGAGTTTTAGCCGCAAGTTGTTTTTTCGCCCTCAAGTTCATTTTTTATCCTCCACTTTTTTTGGTTCCACTTTCTTATCATTTAATTTTAGGAATTTTTCAGGATTTAAATTATAAACTTCAATTTTTAGCTCTTTAGCTTTTTTTGCCATTTCTATCTTTTTCTTTTTTCCAACATTTCCAATAATTGCAATTTGATTTTTTTGAATTTTTTCAATTTGTGAAACATTTTTTACTATGATTGGCATTTTTTCCATTATATTTCCCCTTGTTTTTTTATTTGTAGAATAGCCTATAGCAACAAGGGCAGGATGTCCCCTTCTCTGTTCCCTCATTTTATTATCTCTTCCAGTGGGTCTTCTCCAAATTTTCTTTTTCTTTCTCCTTAATCCTAATTTTGAATATTTATGGGCAGTATGTCTCAAAAATTTTGGCATTTAAATTTCCCCCAAGCGTTTCAATTTATTTGAAATGATTGCGAAATTGATTTTAGTTTTCATATTTCTCTCCCTGTTTTATTTGTTATAAAAATTCCATCCTGAAATACTCTCCTGT
>CAZOAN010000014.1:0-3033 GCA_964577855.1 Candidatus Woesearchaeota archaeon
AACTTTGTTTGGGAGGAATCGCGAGGTTAGAAAAAATCTTTTATATTTTTTCATACTTTTCAAAAATATTTGTAAAATCCTCTTTTGTTATTCCCAATGTTTTACATATTTCTTTTTCATTTTTTCCATAACCGCCCTTGCTAAGCCAAATTATGAACATTTCTTTGCTTCCAGAAATTTTTGGATTTTTTTGTGATAAAGCCCATCTTTTGAATCTTTTTGCCGCACTAATTAAAAAACTTATCTCTCTTTTTTCTTCTGTTTTGCCCAGCGTTTCTCCTTCTTTTGAAATTTCATTAAGTAATTTATTAACCATAGTTAATCCTATTAATATAAACGCGGTTGTGAGAAGATTAAAAGTTAAACCAATAAATTTCCCGGAAGTAAACCTCGCTTCTATATCTATAAATCTCCCAATCGTATAAACTATTGAAGAAATAAGGGCTATAAAAAAGAATGTAAAAGATTTTTTAAATCTCCCGGAGCTCTTTATCACAACCTCTATACACACTAAAATAGATAAAAATATTAAAATAATACGCAAAGAATTCATCGCCAGTTCTATGTGATAAAAAGCTATTTCCATTTCATTTCCTTATTATTTTTGTTATTCCAGGATAACTTGCATCCACTTTTTTACCAGCCTTCCCTTCTTCTTTAATTTTTCTGATTTTGAAGAGCACGATTATTACGCAAATAATCAAAACAATTATTAAGGCGGTTATTCCGGCTTTAACTGGAATGCTGTACTTTCTTCCAATATTAAACCAGGCACTTGCACTTGCAATTTTGTTATCATAATTTACTCTTGTATAAAAAACATACTTTCCAAATGGAAGATTTAATGGGAGTTTAATGCTTTTTATAAAACTCGTTGAAGTTTCTACAGCAATAGTATCATGCTCTTTAATAATCTCTTTTCCTTCACTATCTTTTATTATGTAATCCAAGGATACATCTACCCTATCATAATCTCCCAAATTATATAGTTCTATTTGAGCTAATATTTCTTCTCCTGGAAGTACATATTGGAATTTATCTGGAATTTTCAGCTTTATATCAAATAAGGAACTTTTAGATTCAACTTCTATCATAACTAAAATTTCCTTCTCTGTTCCCGCAGATGAAACTATAATCTTTCCCAAATATAAATCTGGATTTGTATCATCCCTTGCTAAGAAATCTAATTTAATTGTTTTGGATTCTTTAGGGTTAAGAGAAATTGTTGTTTCATTTATTCTAACGAGATCTCCAAGATTTTTACTTTTTATAATTAAATTTATCTTTTTAGTATCTTTATTTTCTATTGTAAAATATCGTGTAGTGGTTTCACCTTGTTTAAGATATATCAAAATTTCTTCAGTGTCAAGTGAATATTTATCGATAGGTATGGAGGTTTCTCCTCCCCCCCCCACTAGGAATCTCTGTAATTCCTGTTGGAGTTTCTTCTGCAGAATAAACAGAAAAACTTGTAACATTGAATTTTAAAGTGTTACCAGTATAACTTTCTTTTGTGCATATTGTTGATGGGCAAACAACTCCATCCTTAAGAATTCTGGGAATTGCAAAATTTAAATTATATAGCCATAGTGTAGTAGATTTGTTAAAATTAGGAACTTCTGTTGAATTTATTTCTATCCTATTGGAAGAAATGTTTATGTTTGAATCTACATCTAATAAATTGTCTGTATTATCTTTATCATTAGTCATATTTATAGCTTCATTAAATTTAATCTTGCCATAATCTGTGTTTTCTAAAATTATATTATTTAAATTTTGTATTTCTTCATAACTATAATTTAAGAAATTAGTAGAAGAACCTTTTGTGCTACTTTTATAATCTTCAAAAAGGATTATAAATTTGCTTGAATTTGCTGTAAAACTTACATTGCTTGTGATAGTATCATTAGTATTATTAGCAAAAATGTAAACCGTATGTGGGCCTTGTGAAACATTAAATTGAATGGAAGAACTTATAGTTGTATTTTCTGAATTATCTATATTATACCATACATAATCTCCATTAATAAGTGTATAATTTAAAAAAAGAGATTCATTTGTCAAATAGGTTTCATTTTTTGGGGAAGTTATCTGAATGTAGGGAATTACTGTCTGAATAAAAATGCTCATTCCTACTTGTTGAGAAGTCATTTTTCCAGTTATGGGATCTATAACTATTTCACCAGTTATAGAATCTGCAACTGTTTCCGAAGAAATTAATTGATTGAGAATTATAAAAGACAAAATTATAAGTATAAGAAAAACATTACCTTTCATGAATTATACAATAAACCTTAGTTTTTAAAATTTCTACTTCATAGTTTGCTTTTTATTCTTTCTTTTAATCAATAAAAGAATAATTATAAGGAGTATTAATAAAATCCCTATAATCAAGAAGAAATATATTGAATTAAAATTACTCTCTGAAGCAGCCTCTTTTATTATCACAACTTTAAATATTTGCTCTTGTCCTGTTCCAAATCCAAATTCTCCAGATTGTCCTGAAGAAACTGTGCTAAATTCCAATTTTATATTGTAACTATTTCCAACTTTTACCCCTTCTGGAAGAGTTATTCTTAAATTTACTGGAACTTTATCTCCTGGAGAGACAAGATATATATTCTCCTCATCAGTTATACTTATAATCTCAGAGCCCTCAATTATAGTTACTCTTACACTTACATTTTCAGTAGCCCCTCCTCCATTTTGTAATACAAATTCTAAATCTGTTATTTTTGAGTCTGGAAAAATATTTAATTCTTTATTTTCCATATATGGAGAAGAAACTGAAAATGCTGAAACAAAAGAAATTCCCAAAATAATAAGCATGGCTAGTGAAATATAAATTTTACTACAGGTGTTTTTATTGTTTTTCATTTTATACTATTTTTACAGTCCATGAACCTAATGCATCTGTTGAATATTGTTGTTGAGTTAGTTCTACTCCAGCTTCTCTCAAACATAGATAAACTTTTTCTTGTGCTGTTCCATCACCTATTGTATAATTTCCTGCTGCCAGTATGGTGTTAGTTA